>JAEWEH010000253.1 GCA_023389535.1 Pseudomonadota bacterium | reverse complement strand
GCGGCGGCGGGCAACTGATAGAAAGCCAGCCGCGCCGGCGGCGCATCGCCGCCGAAAGCGCGCGCGTGTTCCAGCTGGCGAAGCTCCAGGCCCGCCATGCGCTCGCGCAGCACGGCTTCCAGCGCGGTTTCCCAACCCGCTTCGATATGCAGTTTTTGCCACAAACGGCCCAAGCCAGTGAGCTCGTGATGAGCCAGCCAAGGTTCCAGCGCACCCTGCTTCTGCACATCTTCTTGCAGCTTCGCCAAGGCCGCCAGGCGCGCTTCGAGGCGCGCTACGGCCTGCGACTCGGCTTGCGCGGCGCTGTGCGCATCCCGACGTCGTTCGTCCAATTCCGGCAGCCGGTCCTCTAGTTCCAGAAGTTGGCCTTGTGCTTCCTGCAACTGCGTCTGCATGGCTGCGCTATCGCCGGCAAGCCGCTCGAGATCGTCGGGATCCGGTGTGTTCAGGCTGCGCAATTCCTGCTCCAGCCGCTCTTGACGCAACTCCAGCGCCTGCAGTTGCCGGTCCGAGTCCCGCTGCGTTTGTGCCGCCAAGGCCAGGTCCTGTTCCAGCCTGGCGAGCCCGCTGCGCATTGCCTCGCGCGTTGCGGCCGCCGACCTTACCTGGGTTTCGATATCCGGCAGCGCCGCTTGCGCGTCCTCGGCCAGGGCGCGCGCCTCTTCGGTGCGCGCAGCCGCGGCTTCGATGTCGGCTTCAGCCTGGGAGATTTGTTCGGCGCAATGCGCCTGCTGATCGGCCCATTCCTGGAGCTGACCCTGCAATTGATTGCGACGTGACTGCAGGCGATTGCGCGAATCGACGACGTGACGAATTTCGGCTTCCAGCCTGCTGACTTGCGCCCCCGCTTCGTAGAGCAAGCCCTGCGCCGCGTGGACGGCATCGCTGGCGGCATAGTGCGCCTGACGTCGGGATTCCAGTGCAGACTCGCCGGCTCGCAACTCGGCGACCGCCCCTTCAAGTTCCGTCTGGGCGGTTTCTATGGCCAGGAACTTGGCCTGTCGATCTTCTTTGGCGTTGCTTTCCTTCAGCAGCCACAATGCATGTTGCTTTTGCTGCCCGTCTTCCTGCAAGGCCCTGTAGCGCTGGGCAATGTCGGCCTGGCTCTCGAGCTTTTCCAACTGGCTGTTCAGTTCGCGCAAGATGTCTTCGACACGCGTCAGATTTTCGCGCGTATCGCTGAGGCGGTTTTCGGTTTCCCGCCGCCTTTCCTTGTAGCGCGACACGCCCGCAGCCTCTTCGAGGAAGACACGCAGCTCTTCGGGCCGGGCCTCGATCAGCCGGTTGATCATGCCCTGGCCAATGATGGCGTACCCACGGGCGCCCAGGCCCGTGCCGAGAAAGATGTCGTGAATGTCGCGCCGGCGCACCTGCTGGTTATTGACGAGGTAACTGCTGGTGCCGTCCCGGGTCAGTACGCGCCGGACGGCGATCTCGGAATAAACGCTCCACTGCCCGGCCGCCCGGCCTTCCGAATTATCGAAGACCAGTTCGACCGACGCGCGGCCGGCCGGCTTGCGGTTGCCCGAACCGTTGAAGATGACGTCCTGCATGGACTCGCCGCGCAATTCGGAAGCCTTGGTCTCCCCCAGCACCCAGCGCACCGCATCGATGATGTTGGATTTTCCGCAGCCGTTCGGGCCGACCACACCCACGAGTTGGCTGGGCGTAGGAATGACAGTCGGCTCGACAAACGATTTGAAACCGGCTAGTTTTATTTGGGTCAGACGCACAGTAAGCGAAAAATAAAAAAGGGGCGGGTTACACAGTCAAGCCATCAAATGGGCAAGGAAATAAAATGCGGTCAAACATATCGGCGCATCGCGGCTCAGTATGATAACGCACGGTGCGGAGGTCTCCACGCCGGCAGGCGAAAGTCCATTATTATTCTGCGTGGCCCCCATCGGCCGGCGCTATACTCGTTAACATTTTTTTGCTATTGGTATGGCCTCTGTTTAACCACGCACCGGGATATGCATTGAAAAAAGGTTTCTATCTGGTCATGATAGCCCAGGCGCTTTCGTCTGTGGCCGACAATGCATTGCTGATTGCGGCCATTGCGCTGATCGCCGATCTGCAGGGGCCGGACTGGATGGCGCCGATGATGAAATGGTGGTTTGCATTAGCCTATGTAGTGCTGGCCGCTTTTGTCGGCGCTTTTGCCGATTCTTTTCCGAAAGGCCGGGTGATGTTCATCACCAATGCCATCAAGGTGTGCGGCTGCCTTCTCATGTTCGGCTACCAAAGCCTGGGCCTGGCAACCAATGATCAACTGGTGTTGGTGTTTTGCGCCTATACCCTGGTCGGTATAGGCGCCGCTGCATATTCACCCGCAAAATACGGCATCGTCACAGAAATGCTTCCGCCCGACATGCTGGTCAAGGGCAATAGCTGGATCGAAGGATTGACGGTGCTGTCCATCATCGCGGGCACCGTGCTCGGCGGCCTGCTCATCCATCCCGCCGTCTCCGCCGCAATTCTGACGCACGAATGGCTCGGGCCCTTGGTCCAGACGCGCGCGGAAGCCGCCATACTGATCATTGCCATCGTCTACTTCCTGGCAGCGGCCACCAATTTACTGATACCCCGCACGAATGTGCGCTACCCCAGGCAGCAGACCAACCCGTTGAAACTCATGGGCGCCTTCGCCGGCTATGTACGGGTGCTCTGGCACGATAAGCTCGGTCAGATATCGCTCGCCGTCACCACGCTGTTCTGGGGAGCCGGCGCCACATTGCAGTTCATCGTCATCGAATGGGGCGCACAGCATCTTGGCTACCGCCTGGATCAGGCATCAGTGCTGATGGGTGTTGCGGCCGTGGGTACGGTCGTGGGCTCGATCGTCGCTGGCCGGGTGCCGCTGAAACGGGCGTTATCGGTATTGCCCGTGGGCGTCGTGATGGGGTTTGCCGTCATGCTGATGCCTATCGTCAGCGACACCTGGGAAGTCTATGCCGTGTTGCTGCTGATAGGCGGCCTGTCGGGCTTTTTCGTTGTGCCGATGAATGCGCTGCTTCAGCATCGCGGCCACGTGCTGCTGTCTGCGGGCCACTCCATCGCGGTTCAGAATTTCAACGAACAACTGAACATACTGTTGATGCTGGCAATCTACAGCCTGATGCTATGGCTCAACCTGCCGATCAATGCAATCATCATCATCTTCGGCTTGCTGGTGGCCGGCTTGATGTTGGTATTCATCCGCTGGAATCGCCTGAATCACCGGGCCAATCCGGGCCTGGAAAACACCATCGGCCAGCACGGCCACGGCCAGGCCCTGCGGCATTAAGGCAGTCAGGGCAGGCCCGACCTGGTATTGGCAGCGCAGGCGGCGCGTCAGGCGGCAGGCCCAGCCAAGGCGGAACGGGCAAGATTCAGGTCTTCCCATGCCTGCGGTTTGAATTGCGGCCGCAGCAACAGCGAGGCCGGATGGTGGGTCGCCACCAAGGGTATCTGCCTGCCCGTTTCGTCGCGCAATTGGTGGATGCGCCCGCGCATGGCAGCCAATTCTTCGTTGGTTTCCAGTAGCGATTGCGCCGCCAGCGTGCCCAGCGCCAGAATGCGACGCGGCTGCAACAAGGCAATCTGCCGTCGCAAAAACGGAAGGCACGCTGCAATTTCATCAACCGAGGGGGGGCGATTGCCCAATGGGCGGCACTTCATCAGATTGGTGAAGAACACCGGCGCCTGCGCGTCCACGCCCGCCGCGGCCAGCATGGCGGCCAGCAGCACCCCCGCCTTGCCCTGGAAAGGCAGGCCGGCGCGATCGTCGTAATCGCCCGGCGCCTCGCCGATGATCATCCACTCGGGCGTCTGCTGGGCGCCATCGCCAAACACTGCTTGGCTGCGTCCGATATGCAGACTGCAGGCTTCACAAGCAGCAATGTGTGCACGCAGGGCTTCCCAATCCATGGGGATAGTGCGCGTGCCGCCCGCGGCGGCCGCGTTGTCAACATCGGGCGACAAAGCACCGGGCGCCGCTGCGTCGGACGCCGCTGCGTCGGGCGCCATCGCGGCGGCGAAGCCCGGCTTGACGATGTTTTCTTCCTTGGCACGCGCCACCCCGGCGACATGCGCACGGGCGACCACAGGCGGCGCGGCCGTGGTTGCGCGCGGCGCTTGCGCCAAGCTGTCTCGATCCTGCGCAAATGGTTCGGCTTCCGCCAAGTAATGAGCCAGCATGCGCTTGTCCAGCCCGATCTCCTGCAGCCAGGCAGCCTGCAAGCGGCTTAAGCCAGGGCGCTTCATCAATGCGCCTCCGGACCAGGCTGCAGGATTTTACGCAGCACGCACGCATCTTCGCGCAAGCCATGGCCCGCGGGATAGTAGCCCTTCCGCATGCTGAGCAGTTCGAAACCGTGGCGTCGATAAAAACTGAGCGCATTCCGATTGGATGGCCGTACCTCCAGAACGATGTCCGTCAGCCCGCGCGTGCGCGCTTCGTTTTCGCAGCACTCCAGCAGCAATGCGCCTGTGCCGCGCTTTTGTTGCGCCGGCTCGACGCCTATGACCAGCACATGGGCCACGTCGGGCGCGAACATGACCATGCAGAAGCCCACTGTGCGTCCCGCGCGCCTGGCAACCCAGGCGCTATAGCCCGCCTGCAGGCCATCGGCAAAGTTCTGTCGCGTCCAGGGAAAGGCCTGAACCGAGTGCTCGATATCGGCTACGTCGTCCAAGTGGTCGGCACGCATGGTCTCCAAAGAAACCGGCAAGTCGGCAGCGCGAGGATTGCCCCCGGCCCCATGCTGTCGTTCACGCGTGGTGTAGGCCACTTTGTCCCTGACATAAAGCGGTGCCGCCCGCTCGGGCGGTACGCCACCGCCGGCTTGCCACGCCCGCCATGCCAAGCGTGCAACCGTTTCGGCATCGGGCCGCAGAGGGCGGCCCTGAGCGAGCCAAGGGCGGCCTGCTGACAGCCGCGCCAGTTCGGGATAAGCATCCAGGGCGTCGCCCGACAGGATCACGGCAGGAGCATCATGGACGTCATTCGGCACAGGCACGGACTGCGCCAGCCAATCCGCGACATGATGCGCATTCAACAAGATCGGCGCCTGGTCCTGTTTCCAGTCGCTTTCCCCGACCGATCGGTATGCGGCCAGGTAGACTTCCCCCATACGCGCATCCTGCACAATGACATGCAGCGCCGGCGCCGAACCCGCCAGCATCCTGACACGTTCGGCGACCGCCAGCAGAGAGCCCACCGGGATCACCGGCACATCCAGCGCAAGCGCCATGCCTTGCGCCACACCGCATGCCACGCGCAAGCCCGTGAATCCGCCCGGGCCCTGTCCAAACGCCACGGCGGAAAGCTCGTTGCGCCCGATGCCGGCCTGGGCCAGCAGTTCGTCCACCATGGGCAGCAATCTTTCCGCGTGCTCTGCTGTGGCGTCATGCTGCAGAGTGTGCACCGCCACAGTGTGATCCGAGGCCGCCAAAAGGGCGACGCCGCACACGCTCGAAGAAGTCTCAAGGGCAAGAATGTAATGGCTCATGGAACGGCATTTTAAACCGCTGGGCGCTCCATATGCCGTTCGCGCGTAAGGGAATGCCGCAGCTGGCTCCGAATGTCGAGCTTTCGGCATTTGTCGTATTAGACCTCCCGGCGTTTGGCTAGCAGACGCATGGCCGGATCCCCCATAAAATGGTGTCGCGACAGGCGAGCACAAGCTAAAATATCAACGATGTGCCGCGGCATGAATAAGATTGAAAATAAAAATCCATCTCAACTCAGGAGACCACCAGTCGGCTTTGCAGTAGGGCATGCGGGCGCGTTCGTCGGGGCCTGCTTGCGCGCCCAGCTTACGGCGGCTCCCGGCGCTTCACAGTCTTGCGCGCCGGGTCTGCGCAAACAATATGTAAACCTGTTTTCTACCATACGCTTAATATGTAATATCTTGCTACGGGCCCTGTACTGGCAAACTCCACCCTGTTACATTTTCCCCATGAACACTCAAAACCAAACACTATCTCGCAAAATTCTCGTCGTTGACGACGATCCCCGTTTACGCGATTTATTGCGCCGCTACTTGTCGGAACAAGGTTTTAACGTATTCGTCGCCGAAGACGCCAAGGAAATGGGCAAGCTGTGGCAGCGTGAACACTTTGATTTGCTGGTACTGGACCTTATGCTCCCCGGGGAAGATGGCCTTTCCATCTGCCGCCGGCTGCGTGGCGGTCACGACAACACCCCCATCATCATCCTCACGGCCAAGGCCGAGGAGATCGACCGTATCGTCGGCCTGGAAATGGGGGCGGACGACTATCTCTCCAAACCGTTCAACCCGCGGGAACTGCTTGCGCGGGTCAACGCCATCCTGCGCCGCCGCGGCACCGAAGAGCATCCGGGCGCGCCCAGCCAGGAAAACGAGTCCATCGAGTTCGGCCCCTATGTGCTGAATTTGTCCACCCGTACGCTGACACGCAACAACGAACAAGTCCCGATCACGACGGGCGAATTCTCCGTGCTCAAGGTATTCGCGCGCCACCCAAAAATCCCGCTATCACGCGACAAACTCATGGAGCTGGCGCGTGGTCGTGAATACGAAGCCTTTGATCGCAGCCTGGATGTACAAATTTCACGTCTGCGCAAGCTGGTGGAACCCAATCCTTCCAAACCGGTGTTCATCCAGACTGTCTGGGGCCTGGGCTATGTCTTCGTACCGGACGGCGGTCATTAAGCTTTCGCCGGCATAGTTTCGCCGCGTCGCCATGCCGTCCTCTACGAAGCAACGAAGCAAAAGCCAGTCGCGATTCCGCCTAGGGTTGTTCAGCCGCTCATTCCTGCTACTGGCGGGGTTGATGCTGGTCAGCCTGGGCGCGTGGCTGCAAGTCTTTTTCAGCATGGAAGAAGGACCGCGCGCCACGCAGATGGCACAGCGGGTCACTACGGCCGTCAGCATCACGCGGTCGGCGCTGGTCTATGCGCCTACCAGCGTGCGGCCGGCGCTTTTGCTGGACCTGGCCACAAAAGAAAGCCTTCGGGTGCAGCCGCGCGAACCCGCCGACGTGCTGGAACCGCTGCCCAACTCTAACTACTGGAACCACGTTGCAGCCGAGATCAAAGACCGCCTAGGGCCGGACACCCATGTCATGTGGACGGTGAACCAGACGCCCGGCATCTGGGTCAGTTTTGAAATCAACAATGACCAGTACTGGCTGGTATTCGATCGCGAACAATTGGGCCTGACCGCCGGCGCCGAATGGTTTGGTTGGGGAGCGACAGCGCTGCTGCTGGCGCTGATCGGGGCGGCGGTCAGTGTGCGATTCGTCAATCGGCCGCTGGCGCAACTGGCCAAGGTGGCCCAGCAACTGGCGCGTGGCGAAACCCCTTCCCCCTTGCCCGAAAAAGGGCCGGCCGAGATCCGCGACATGAATATCGCCTTCAACCGGATGGCGCGCGATATACGCCAGACTGAAGCCGATAGGGAAATCATGCTTGCGGGCATTTCCCACGACTTGCGCACACCCCTTGCCCGCATGCGGCTGGAAATCGAAATGAGCGACGTCAGCGACGAAGCTCGCCAGGCCATCGACGAAGACCTGGGGCAGATAGACCACAGCATCGGCCAACTGATGGAATACGCGCGGCCCGCCGGTGCAGTGCCGGAACAGGGCATCGATATTTCCGCGGCGCTGCGCGAACTCTTCGAGCGCGAACGGTCGCACACTGAATCGCTGGGCGGCACCCTGACCGCCGATATCGAGCCCAACCTGTACGCCAAAATCAGCGCGCACGACCTCAAGCGCGTGGTCAGCAACCTGATCGAAAATGCGCGGCGCTACGGCCGCAGCCCTGCGGACGGCCGTGCGCGCATACAGCTGTCGGCCCGTCAACAAGGCAATTTGCTGGCCATCGAAGTGAAAGACCATGGCGCGGGAATTGCTGCCACGGATGTCCAGCGCTTGCTGCGTCCTTTTTCACGCGGCGAATCGGCGCGCACCGGCGTCAGCGGCGCCGGGCTGGGGCTCGCCATTGTTGAACGCCTGCTGGGCCAGGTGGGCGGCCAGCTCGAATTGATCTCCAACCCCTCCGGTGGCCTGGTAGCGCGTATAGAAATCCCCAAAGTACGCATTAGGAACTACCAATTAGACATGCAAAGCCAGTAGCGTAGAATTTCTTTATCTGTTTTGTACCCCCCTATTCCAGGAGCAGCAATGAAAACAGTTGGCGATAAACTCGAACCCTTCAAGGTCGCGGGCGTCAAGCCCGGATTTAATCAACACGAAGAAAACGGCGTTTCGGCTTTCGAAGAAATCACCGAAAGTTCCTTCCCGGGAAAATGGAAAGTCATTTACTTCTATCCGAAGGATTTCACCTTCGTGTGTCCGACGGAAATCGTGGGCTTCAATAATCTCGTGCAGGACTTCGAAGACCGCGACGCAATCCTGATGGCGGGTTCGGTGGACAATGAATTTGTGAAACTCGCATGGCGCCGCGAACACCCGGACCTCAGCAAGCTTGCGCATTATCAGTTCGGCGATACCACGGGCGCGCTGGTGGACCAATTGGGCATACGCGAAAAAACCGAAGGCGTGGCGCTTCGGGCAACCTTCATCGTCGACCCGGACAACGTCATCCAGCACGTTTCGGTCAACAACCTGAATGTCGGCCGCAATCCGGAAGAAGTCCTGCGCATACTCGACGGCCTGCAAACCGATGAACTCTGCCCGTGCAATCGTGCGCTGGGCGGCGACACCCTGTAAGGCTCGGGCGGCGGCATGGAATTTCTTGCTTCCATCAAAGCGCTGGTGCCCGATTGGGCCAAGGACATACGCCTGAACCTTGACGGCGCCATCGCGCGTTCATCGCTTAAGCCGGAAGATGCGGTGGGTGTGGCGCTTGCGGCTGCCTACGCAGCCCGCAGCGCCACCCTGATC
>JAEWEH010000244.1 GCA_023389535.1 Pseudomonadota bacterium | reverse complement strand
GGGTGGCTTCCGAGACTTGCGCCAGCGGCTGCACGAATTCCGCTTGCACAAGCTGCGGAATTTGCGGTGCGTAAAGGCGTGGCAGGCGGGCCATGGGGGCGGATAAGAGCTTGCGAAAGCGAATATTCTAACGCGTGCATGCGCCAGGATAATCAACTAAGCTTGGGTCTGTCAGTGCGAAAGGGAAGCCGCGGGCCGGCAGGCAGGCCAGGCACAAGGCGGCGTTCCCGCAACTTAAGGGGGCACAGTGATGCCAACTGGGCAACATTCACAGCCGACGTCGGCCACCCGCCGCACGGGGCGCCGCGCCATTCGCAAGGTCGCCGTATGCGGCGCTGGCGTCATGGGCGCGCAAATAGCCGCCCACTGCGTCAATGCCGGGGTGCCGGTCGTACTGTATGACCTATCCACGCCGGAAAGCGCCACGCAGGAAAGCGCCGCGCCGGACGGCACGGCAGGGGTGGGCGACCGTAGCGGCATCGCCAGGAAGGCCATCGCCCAACTGAAAAAGCTCAATCCCGCGCCGCTGGGCCGGCCCGACTTGGCCGACCTTATCGAGCCCGCCAATTATGAGCAGGACCTTGCCAAGCTGGCTGACTGCGACCTCGTCATCGAGGCGATCGCCGAACGCCTGGACTGGAAGCGGGACCTGTACCATAAACTGGCGCCCGCCTTGCGGCCGGATGCCATCGTCGCCAGCAACACTTCGGGTCTATCCATTACCGAATTGGCGCAGGCGTTGCCGGACACGTTGCGCCATCGCTTTTGCGGCGTGCATTTCTTCAATCCGCCGCGCTACATGACGCTGGTCGAACTGATCCCGACCGCGGATACCGATCGCGGTCTGCTGGATCTGCTGGAAACCTTTCTGGTGTCGCAGTTGGGCAAGGGGGTAGTGCGCGCCAAAGACACACCGAACTTTATCGGCAACCGCATCGGCGTCTTTGGCATGTTGTCGGTCTTCGCGCAGGCGCAGCAATTCGGCCTGAGCTACGACGTGGTGGACGACTTGACCGGTACGCGCCTGGGCCGCGCCAAGTCGGGCACTTTTCGCACAGCCGATGTCGTCGGCCTGGATACCTTGGCCCATGTCATCGGCACCTTGCAGGACCAACTGCCTGGGGATCCTTTCCACGCCCACTTCGGCGTGCCGCCCGTGCTGGAGGCATTGATCCAGCAGGGCGCTCTGGGCCAGAAAGCGGGGGCGGGTTTCTATAAAAAGCAGGGCCGCGACATCTTGCGGCTGGATCCGGCCAGCAAAGGCTATGTGCCGGCCGGCGCCCGCGCCGATGAAGCGGTGGCGGCCATTCTGGCCGAGCGCGACCCCGCCAGGAAACTCGCAGCCTTGCGCGCATCCAGCCACCCCCAGGCGCAATTCCTGTGGGCAGTGCTGCGCGACAGCTTTCATTACAGCGCCGTGCATCTGGCCGATATCGCCGATACCGCCCGGCAGTTGGACCTGGCCATGAAATGGGGTTTCGGGCATGCGCAAGGGCCGTTCGAAATCTGGCAGGCTGCTGGCTGGCGCCAAGTCGTCGAATGGATCACGCAGGACATAGCCGCGGGTAAAACCCTGTCGTCCGCGCCGCTGCCAGAATGGGCGACGCGCGGGCCCGTTTGGGAAGCGCAGCGCGTCCACACGCCGGCGGGGTCCTGGAATCCGCGCGATAAACGCTACGAGGCGCGCAGCAAGCTGCCCGTATACGACAGGCAGGTCGGTGCGCCGCGGCTGGTTGGCGAATCCCCGAGTTTGGAACCCGACGTCGTCTTCGAGGACGACGCCGTGCTGTGCTGGACCTTGCCCGCCCCGAACCCGGCCGAGGTGCTGGTGCTGTCTTTCAAAACCAAGATGCATACGCTCAGCCCGGCCGTGGTGCGTGGCATCGTCCACGCCGTAGACCTGGCCGAAACGTCGTACCGGGCCTTGGTCATAGGGCAGTTGGACGAGCCGTTCTCGGCCGGGGCCGATCTGAAAGCCATGATGCCGGCCTTCGAACAAGGCGGCGCCGCGGCCATCGAGCCCATCGAGCGCGATATGCAACGCATGGTCCAGCGCCTGCGTTACGCGCAGGTGCCGGTGGTGGCGGCGCTGGCTGGCCTGGCATTGGGTGGCGGCTGCGAGCTTGCGGTCCATTGCGCCAAACGCGTGGCGCATTTCGAAACCTACATGGGCCTGGTCGAGGCGGGCATCGGCCTGGTTCCTGGCGCCGGCGGCCTGGCCTATTGCGCGCGCCGCGCGGCGGAACTCCAGTCCCAGGCGGCGCCCGATGCACCTTTGCTTGCCTTCCTGAAATCGTTTGCTTTCGCTGTGGCCAGCGCCGAAGTATCCAAGTCCGCGCTGGACGCACAGCGCATAGGTTATTTGCTGCCTTCGGATACCATTGTCATGAACCGCTACGAACTGCTTTTCGTCGCGGCGCGCGATGCCATGGCTCTGGCTGACGCCGGCTGGCGCCCGCCCTTGCCGCGCCGCTTTCCGGTAGCCGGGCGTGATGGCATCGCCACGCTCAAGGCTCAGCTGGTCAATATGCGCGTGGGTGGCTATATCTCGGAATACGACTTCACCGTGGCGGAAAAAATCGCTCATGTGCTGTGCGGCGGCGATGTCGACCCGGGATCGCTGGTGGATGACGACTGGATGTTGCGCCGGGAAAGGGAAGCTTTCCTGGCCTTGCTGGACCAGCCGAAAACACAAGAGCGCATCACCGGGATGCTGAAGACCGGATAGCCGGTGCGCAATTAGCGCCTGCTAATGCTAAAAGGACATGCGCATAAGCACGCAGGGTTGCCTCGCGACCAGTCGCAACCGAGGGGCGGCTCGGCGCGTTCACCCTTCTGCCGGCCGGCTATGACGCGCGCTGCAGTGCGGCAAACGAACAGAGAAAGCGAATAGATGAAGGAGCTGACATGGCCGTTCTACAAGATGCTTATATCGCCGCTGCCATCCGCAGCCCCATCGGCAAGGCGCCGCGCGGCATGTTTTCGCACACGCGTCCCGACGATCTGCTGGCGACAGTGATCAAAGGTCTGCTGGCGCAAACGCCGACCCTGGATCCGGCGGCCGTGGAAGACGCCATCATAGGCTGCGCCATCCCGGAAGGGCCGCAGGGCTTGAATGTGGCGCGCATCGGCGCCTTGCTGTCGGGCTTGCCGAGCTCTGTGGCGGGCGTCACCGTGAACCGCTTTTGCGCCTCGGGCCTGACCGCCCTCGCCATGGCTGCCGACCGCATAAGGGTGGGCGAGGCCGATGTGATCATCGCCGGCGGCACCGAGTCCATGAGCCTGGTGCCCACCCTGGGCGTCGGTACGTCCTTCAGTCCCGACATCTTTGCGCGCGACGAAAACCTGGGCATCGCCTACGGCATGGGCTTGACCGCCGAGCAGGTTGCGGCACGCTGGAAGGTGTCGCGCGAAGATCAGGATGCCTTCGCCCTGCGCTCGCACCAGCGCGCGCTGGCCGCCCAGCAATCCGGCGAGTTTTCCAATGAAATCCTGCCCATCGATATCGTGCGCCGCACGCCCGACCTGGATACGGGCGAGCCGCGGGTTCAACACAAGACAGTCTCGCTCGATGAAGGGCCACGTCCCGATACCAGTCTTGAGGCTTTGGCGAAGCTGCGGCCGGCCTTTGCGGCACGTGGCAGCGTCACGGCGGGCAACAGCTCGCAGACCTCCGACGGGGCTGGTGCGCTGCTGGTCGTGTCCGAACGCGCCCTGAAAACACACGGCCTGACGCCGCTGGCCCGATTCGTATCCTTCGCCGTCAAAGGCGTGCCGCCTGAAATCATGGGCATCGGCCCGAAAGAGGCGATCCCGCACGCACTCAAGCTGGCCGGCCTGAAGCTGGACCAGATGGGGTGGATAGAATTGAACGAAGCCTTCGCCGCCCAGTCGCTGGCCGTCATCCGCGACCTTGGCTTGAATGAGGACATCGTCAACCCGCTGGGTGGCGCCATTGCCCTGGGCCATCCTCTGGGCGCGACCGGCGCCATCCGGGCCGCCACCGTCGTGCATGGCTTGCAGCGGCGCAACCTGGACTACGGCATGCTGACCATGTGCGTCGGCACGGGCATGGGGGCTGCGGGGATATTCGAGCGGGTATAGCGGCACGCCGCCTACAAAGGGGCGCCCGCTACGGGCCGCTCGTGACCAGCGTTGCGGGTGCACAGCCTAATAGCACAGCGCAAGGCGCTCGGCATATTGGCGCAGCAGCGGCAGGTGGGCGGGAAGTTCCTGGATGCTGATCCGTGCGCTGGGCGCGGCCATAGCCAGCCCCAGCACAGGAAAACCCTGAGCATTCGGTATGGGCACGGCCAAGCCCAACACGCCGGGCAGATGCTCTTGATTGTCTATGGAAAAACCCTGGCTGGCGATTTCGTCCAGACTGGCTGCCAGCTTGTCGACATCGGTGATGGTGTTGTCGGTATGTTGCGTCAAGCGCATGGCCTTCAGATG
>JAEWEH010000243.1 GCA_023389535.1 Pseudomonadota bacterium | reverse complement strand
CCTTGGGGTCGTGCGGACCGGCCAGCGCGGGCTGTTCGCCTTCTTCTTTCATGTGCTTGCCCAGCCACAGGGATTGCAAGATAACGAAGACCAGCAGCAGGGCCATCAGGCCGAATACCTTGAAGTTGACCCACTGCGCTTCGGTGAAATGGCCGGAAAAAGCTACATACAGGTTCAAGGCGCCGGATGCGGCGAAGAATGCAGCCCAGCTGTAGTTCAGTTTGTCCCAGATGGGCGCGGGCATGGCGACTTTGGTCCCCATGAGCTTTTGCATCAGGTTGCGGCCGAAGAACAACTTGCCGCCCAGCAAAATGGCGGCGAACAGCCAATACAGCACAGTCGGCTTCCATTTGATGAAGGCGTCGTTGTGAAACAGCAGCGTGGCGCCGCCGAACACCACGATGACTGACAGGTTGATCCAGTGTGTGGCCTCAATGGCTTTGCCGGTGGCCTTCAGCCAGACGAATTGCCCAATACCGGCCGCGATGGCCACGGCTGTTGCGGTAAAGATATCCGAAAATTTGAAGGCGACGAAAAAAAGTATGAGTGGAAAAAGATCGAACAGGAATTTCTTCATTTAGCGGGCTCGAACGTGAGCGACAATGAGTTGATGCAATAGCGCAGCCCCGTGGGCGGCGGGCCGTCGGGGAAAACATGGCCCAGGTGCGAGTCACAGACGTTGCACAGCACTTCGGTGCGTACCATCCCGTGGGTGGTGTCGGTTTCTTCGCGTACGTTGGCGGGGTCCAGCGGTTCGAAATAGCTGGGCCAGCCGCAGCCGGCGTCGAATTTGGTGTCGGAAGCGAAAAGCGGGGTGCCACAGCCCACGCATCGATAGATGCCGGGCTCGCGGGTATCCCAGTAGCGGCCGGTAAACGGCCGTTCGGTGCCTTTCTGGCGAGCTACGATGTACTCCTCCGGAGACAGCTCGGCACGCCATTGGGCATCGGATTTCTGAATCTTATTCACAAGTTCACCTGTTTGTGGCAGATTGCGTACTCCTGACATGTTAATCGACTTTCGAATCCGCCACGAGGTTCCCCGGAAATCGTACTTTTTTATCAAGTGTCTATGCAGGGAATCCCCTAAAAGACTTTGTATCTCTTTTTGTCGATAATTTTGCGTCACCCGCCATGATCGCTAGAGCCTTAAACGTCGCCCGCAGTAACGGTGCTGTTCTGCCGACTTAAAGTGATACGATATTTTCAATAACGGGATGGATTTTGTATGACATCCGCAGTCGCCGCTGCTTGAAAAGAATAGGTGGCACCGCGCTTACTCACGGAGACAACAATGGATATCAATAGTTCAGTACGGCTTTCGATCCTGGCAGGCGCGCTGGCGCTGGCTCTGCCGATGGCCGCTTCCGCCCAGATCAAGGTAGGCATCACTATCGCCAGCACGGGGCCGGCGGCCTCCTTGGGCATTCCGGAACGCAATACCGTGTCGCTGCTGCCCACCGAAGTGGCAGGCCAGAAGATCGAATACATCGTCCTGGACGATGGTACGGACACCACGGTGGCCGTCAAGAACATGCGCAAGCTGATCACCGACGATAACGTCGACGTCGTGGTCGGCACATCGGTATCTCCTGGCTCGCTGGCCATGGTGGATGTCGCGGGCGAAACCAAGACTCCGATGATCAGTGTGGCGGCCAACGCCACCATCGTCGAACCCGTCGAAGGCCCGCGCGAGTGGGTCTTCAAGACGCCGCAGAACGACCAGTTGATGGCCGGCGCGCTGGCTGACGCGATGGCCAAGCAGGGCGTCAAGACACTGGGCTTCATCGGGTATTCCGACGCCTACGGCGAAGGCTGGCTTAATGTCATGACGGCGGCCGCCAAGGAAAAAGGCATCAAGATGGTCGCCGTGGAACGCTACGGCCGCACCGATACCAGCGTAACCGGGCAGGCGCTCAAGCTGGTCGCCGCCAAGCCGGACGGCATACTGGTTGCAGGTTCGGGAACGCCGGTGGCCTTGCCTCAGCGCGAACTGAAAAGCCGTGGCTACAAGGGCATCATGTACCAGACCCATGGCGCGGCCAACAACGACGTGTTGCGCGTTTGCGGCAAGGATTGCAACGACATGATCCTGCCTGCGGGCCCGCTGCTTGTGGCGGACCAATTGCCGGACAGCAATCCCGTCAAGAAGAGCGCGCTGGAATACAAGGCCAAGTATGAAGCGAAATACGGCGAAGGCACGATCAACACGTTTGGCGGCCATATGTGGGACGCCGGCTTGCTGATTTCGACAGCCATTCCTTCCGCGCTGAAATCCGGCGCCAAGCCGGGTACCCCGGAATTCCGCAAGGCGCTGCGCGACGCCATCGAACAAGTCAAGGACCTTCCCGCGTCCCAGGGCGTATTCAACATGAGTCCCAAGGACCACGCCGGTTTTGACAACCGTGCGCGTGTGATGGTCAAGGTCGTCGATGGCAAATGGACGTATCAGCCTGACCTGTAAATCCCCCTGCATGCCGTTCGCCTGTCATGGGGGCCGGTGTGTGCGAGCGGTTGATGTTGTGTTGTAGTAGGGGCGCAAGGCGTTTCTTGCGCCCCGGTTTTATGGTGTATCCGAGATGGATTCAACTATCCTATTGATCCTCCTGCAGGATGGCGTCATGAACGGCGCCATCTATGCCTTGCTCGGCCTGGCGCTCGTATTGGTGTTCGTCGTCACCCGCGTCATTTTTATTCCACAGGGCGAATTCGTGGCATTCGGCGCCTTGACCCTGGCGTTCATGGTCAACGGCCGCATTCCCGGAACGGTCAATTTGCTGCTCATCGTCGGTGCGCTGGTGTTTGTGCTGGAACTGATCACCGCCGTGCGCAGCCGTAATTGGGGCGGCATGGGAAAGACCCTGGCGCTGACCCTGGTGCTGCCGGCAGCGCTGTATTTACTGGCGCCGTATATTGTCGGCAAGGACACACCGTTGTGGATCAACGTCCTGTTCTCGCTGGCGCTGGTGGTGCCATTGGGGCCGATGCTGTACCGGATCGCCTATCAGCCGGTGGCCGAGGCCAGCGTGCTGGTATTGCTGATCATTTCGGTCGCCGTGCATTTCGCCCTGACAGGGCTGGCCCTGGTCTTTTTCGGCGCCGAGGGCTGGCGTACGCCGCCCTTCATGGAAGGCGATGTTCAAATGGGGCCGGTAAGCTGGTCGGCGCAGACATTCTTCGTGCTGGGCACTTGTGCGGCGCTGATCCTGGGCCTATGGGTATTCTTCGGCAAGACGCTGTATGGCCGCGCATTGAGGGCCACAGCGGTCAATCGGCGCGGGGCGCGCCTGATGGGCATCAGCACCAATATGTCGGGCAGCCTTACCTTCACGTTGGCGGCCGCCATAGGCGCACTGTCGGGCATGTTGATCGCGCCGGTCACGACCGTCTATTACGACACAGGCTTCATTATTGGCCTGAAGGGTTTCGTGGCGGCCATTTTCGGCGGCCTGATCAGCTATCCGGTCGCCGCAGGCGGGGCTCTGTTCGTCGGCATCCTCGAAGCATTCTCTTCCTTCTGGGCCAGCGCCTACAAAGAGGTCATTGTGTTTACGCTGATCATTCCGGTGCTGCTGTGGCGCTCTTTCGGCGCTCACCATATCGAGGACGAGGAGTAGACGCATGAATCGCTTGTTGCTTGTCGTGGTCGTGCTCGTCCTGGCTGCGTTGCCGCTGTTGCCGATGACGCCCGAGTTCTGGATCACCCACCTGAATTACATAGGGCTGGCCAGCCTGGTGGTGCTGGGCCTGGTGCTGCTTACCGGCATAGGGGGCCTGACTTCTTTTGGACAGGCCGCGTTCGTGGGACTGGGCGCATACGCATCCGCCTGGCTGACGACGGCCCAGGGCTGGTCGCCCTGGATGGCCCTGTTGATGGGCTTGCTGATTACCTTTGCCATCGCTTATATCCTGGGCGCGATCACCTTGCGGCTGTCCGGCCATTACCTGCCGCTGGGCACGATAGCCTGGTGCTTGTCGCTGTATTACCTGTTTGGCAATCTGCAATTCCTGGGTCAGTATGACGGCATCGCCGGCATTGCGCCCATCGAATTCTTCGGCTTGTCGCTGGGCAAGGGCCGCCACATTTATTACTTGATCTGGACATTCGTGCTGCTGTCGATGTGGGCGACCCGCAATTTGCTGGATTCGCGCCCGGGAAGGGCGATCCGGGCACTCAAAAGCGGCGGTGGCATGGCCGAGTCTTTCGGCATCAATATGGCCACCTACAAGGTCATCATCTTCGTGTATGCGGCATTGCTGGCCTGCATCTCCGGCTGGCTATACGCCCATATGCAGCGGGCCGTCAGCCCCAGCCCCTTTGGCTTGAACTATGGCATTGAATACCTGTTCATGGCGGTAGTGGGCGGCGCCGGCAGCGTGTGGGGGGCGGTCATCGGTTCCGGGGTCATCCTGACCTTGAAAGATCAACTGCAAAACGTCTTGCCCAAGATCCTGGACAGCACCGGGAACTTCGAACTGATTGTGTTCGGCGTACTGATGATATTGGTGCTGCAGTATGCGCGCGACGGCGTCTGGCCGATCCTGTCGTCGTGGTGGGCGGTTCTGACCGGCAAGTCCGACCGGCGTCGCATGGCCCCGCCTCCTCAGGCGCCGGCCCTGCCGCAGCGGGCCCGCCCTGCAAAGGGAACGCTGGTGCTCGAAGTCGATGCGATACGCAAGGAATTTGGCGGGCTGGTCGCGGTCAACGACATCAGCTTCGCCCTCAAGGCCGGCGAGATCATGGGGCTGATCGGTCCCAATGGCGCGGGCAAGAGCACGACCTTCAATCTGATCACCGGTGTATTGCCGCTGACGCGCGGTTCGGTGCGTTTCCTGGGCGAACGGCTGGATGTCCTTCCTTCACGCGACATCGCCCACCTTGGGGTGGGGCGCACGTTCCAGCATGTACAGTTGCTGCCCACCATGACCGTTCTTGAAAACGTGGCGCTTGGCGCGCATCTGCGCAGCAAGGTGGGTGTACTGGCGGCGGCGCTACATACCGAGCGTGCCGACGAAGCCGAACTGCTGCACGAGGCTGCAAAGCAGTTGCAGCGAGTGGGCCTCGGTGATTATTTATATGAGCAGGCAGGCAACCTGGCGCTGGGCCAGCAGCGCATATTGGAAATAGCCAGGGCGCTGGCGGCCGACCCGGTCTTGCTGCTATTGGACGAGCCGGCGGCGGGCTTGCGCTACAAAGAAAAACAGGAACTGGCGAAAGTGCTGGGTCAGCTGCGCGAGGAAGGCATGAGCATCTTGCTGGTGGAGCACGATATGGATTTCGTGATGAATCTGACCGACCATTTGGTGGTCATGGATTTCGGCACCAAACTGGCCGAGGGCTTGCCGGCTGATATTCAACGCAATCCCGCCGTACTGGAAGCTTATCTGGGCGGCGTGGACGACGATTTCGATTTCGGCGATCAGCCAGGCGGGGACCCCGAGCAAACTGGCACACAGCCATCGGCGATCGGGGGCGCAGTATGAGCACGAACAAACCTCGGCATCCCGTCCTGCAAGTCACCGACCTGTCCGCACGCTACGGCAAGGTCAATGCCGTGGTTGGAGCGAACATTGCTGTGACACGCGGCAGCATCGTGACGGTGATCGGCGGCAACGGCGCCGGCAAGTCGACCCTGCTTAACTCCATCATGGGCTCGTTGCCGAGCACCGGCAGCTGTTCCGGCTCCGTGCAGTACCTGGGTTCGGAAATCGGTTCATGGCAGGTCGAGCGGCGCGTCTCCGACGGAATCTCGCTGGTGCCGGAAAGGCGCGAGCTTTTCGGCAGTATGTCGGTGGAAGACAACCTGCTGCTGGGCGGTTTCAGGCTGTACCGCGCCGGCAAGCATGGGTGGCGCGAAACCATTAACGAAGTCTATGATCTTTTCCCGCGCTT
>JAEWEH010000224.1 GCA_023389535.1 Pseudomonadota bacterium | reverse complement strand
CTTATTCGCCGGCCAAGTACGGCATCGTCACGGAAATGTTGCCGCCGCGCGATCTGGTAAAGGGAAACAGCTGGATTGAAGGCCTGACTGTCATTTCCATCATTGTCGGCACGGTCGTGGGCGGCCTGCTGATCAACCCGACCGTATCCGGATATCTCTTGTCGGAGACCTGGGTGGGCAGCCTGGTCTCAACGCGCACCGAAGGCGCCATTCTGGTCATCGGAGTGGTTTACTTGGCGGCTGCACTGACCAACCTCGCTATTCCGCGTACCAACGTCACTTACCCGCGGCAGGAACGCAACCCCGTCAAACTGGTGGCCGTATTCACTGGATATGTGCGTGTGCTATGGCAAGACAAGCTCGGGCAAATCTCGCTGGCAGTTACGACTCTGTTCTGGGGCGCCGGCGCCACGCTGCAATTCATTGTCATTGAATGGGGTGCGCAGCATCTGGGCTATCGGCTCGACCAGTCTTCCATACTGATGGGCGTCGCCGCGATTGGCACGGTGGTCGGGGCCATGCTTGCCGGGCGCGTACCGCTACGCAAGGCGCTATCGGTGTTGCCCATCGGCGTCGCCATGGGCTTCACGGTCATGCTGATGCCCTTCGTACTTGACAAATGGGCGGTGTACAGCTTGTTGCTGGTCGTCGGGGCTCTATCGGGCTACTTCGTTGTGCCGATGAACGCACTGCTCCAGCACCGCGGCCACGTACTGCTCTCGGCCGGCCATTCAATCGCCGTGCAGAACTTCAACGAGCAGCTCAACATCCTGTTCATGCTGGCGTTCTACAGCTTGTTGCTGTGGCTGCAGCTGCCCATCAACGCCATTATCGTGTTCTTCGGCACGTTGGTTGCGGCGATGATGCTGGTGATCATGGAATGGAACCGCCGCAACATGAGAGCCAACCCCGGCCTGAAAGACCTGATCGGTCAGCATGGGCATGGCCAGGCCCTCAAGCATTGACTGCCGGCTGGCTCGATTATTCAGTTGTCCAGGGATCGCAGAAGGTTCAAATCGCGCCATGCGTCGGCTTTTAAGCGACCATGCAGCAAAAGCGCAGCAGGATGGTGTGTCACGACGACCGGAACGCTGATGTCACCGTCACGATAGGTATGGACGCGGCCGCGTAGCGCGTCGAGATCCTCGTCTGCCCCGAGTAAGGCACTGGCGGCAATTCGACCCAGAGCCACCAGATAGCGCGGCCGAAGAACGCGTATCTGTTCCCGCAGGAACGGCATGCAGGCCGCCACCTCGGCAGCATCCGGAATGCGGCTTCCCAATGGCCGGCACTTAAGGACGTTTGTGAAGTAATGCTCCGACTCATCAGTGCAACCGACGGCCGCGAGCATGGCTCTCAGCAATTCTCCGGGCCGACCCTGGAACGGTTTGCCGACGCTGTCGTCGTATTCGCCCGGCGCTTCCCCGATAAACATCCATTGCGGTGACGCAGCGGCGCCTTCGCCAAACACGACCTGGCCACGCACTTCGTTAAGCCCGCAAGCAGTGCACTGGCGCACATCCTCGTGCAATGACTCGAGTGTATGCGGCGTATCGGGCGATGCAAGGCGATCAGCCCGCGGGCCTTCGGACGCCCTGCTCGAAGGGACCACTGGAACAGAAGCGGCCGACTGGAGAGGCCGCGGTGCCTGTACGCGTTGGCGCAAGGTTTCGACCGGCGATGTGCCGCCGGAACGGGGCCCCGGACCTGAGATCGCCGCCGAATCTGAAGTGACGGGTGAACCTGAAGGGGCAGGTGAATCTTGAGTGACGGCGGCTGGACCTGGAGCGACGCGCGAATCTGGAGTGACAGGTGAACCTGAGGCGACGCGCGACTCTAAAGTAGCAGGTGAATCTGGAGCGACAGGAGCAAGATGCTGCAGCATTCGCGCATCGATGCCGATTTCCTTCAGCCATGCCCGCTGCAGTGCATTCAATTCGAGTTTGCTCATCGAAGCGCCCATGTCAGGATCCCGATGCCAGCAGCTTACGCATCACGCAAGCGTCTTCCCGAGTGTTTCCGGGCGCCGGGTAGTAATCGCGCCGCGTCGCAATCTGCTCGAACCCATGCCGCCGATAGAAGGCAAGCGCTTTTGTGTTCGAAGGTCTTACTTCCAGCAGTACTGCCGGGAGGTCGCGAGCCCGCGCTTCGCTTTCGCAATGTCTTATGAGGGCGCTGCCAATACCCTCACCATGCATCTGGGGCGCCACCGCAATCACCAGCAGATGCGCCAGATCGGGCGCAAACATGGTCATGCTGAAGCCGACGACCTTGCCGCCGCGATGGGCGACCCAACCGCTGTATCCCGCCTTCAGGCCATCCGAGAAATTGCCAGCCGTCCAGGGGAAGTCCTGCACCGACGCTTCGATGGCCGCGACCGCATGAATGTCGTGCGCGCCCATGGGCCGCAATGCCACGCCCAGACCCGGCGCTTTTGGATTGCCGCCCATTCCATGCTTGCGTTCATCGGTGGTGAACGCGACCTTTTCGCGAACATAAAGGGGCGCAGCAAGCTCGGGGGGCACGTGCCGGCCCAACCTGAACAAGGGCATGGCCAACTGGCCGATCGCCACAGCGTCCGGCCTGAGAGGTGCACCCATCTGGATCCGCCCTTCAGACGCTTCAGCGTACGCCTCGATGCCGGCACACAGGTGGACGCCGTCCCCTACCAGGCGGATACGCCCATCCATAGGCAGGCCACCAGGTCGGCCATGGCTGGCCTGATCAAGCCAGGTCGTTAGGTCATTGGCACCGAGCAGCATCGCACCCTGCAAGGTATCCCAGCCTTCTTCCCGAGGGACATAGGCGGCAAGATAGAGTTCACTCATGCGGGCGTCCTGGACGACCACGCGCACCGCCGACGCCTCAGCCGTGCCTGCGGCTTGCCGGTCGCGATGTGCGACCGCCATCAGACTGTCGACCGGCACGACGGGAATTTCGAGTGCAAAGGCAATTCCCTGTGCGACGCCGCAGGCCACCCTCAGGCCCGTGAAGCCGCCGGGACCCTGCCCGAACGCCACTGCAGAAAGCCCGTTACGGCCTAAGCCGCGCTCGGCCAGAAGGCCATCTGCCATAGGAAGCAAACGCTCCGCGTGCTGCCCTATAC
>JAEWEH010000103.1 GCA_023389535.1 Pseudomonadota bacterium | reverse complement strand
TGATCTCTTCGGCAAAATCCCTGTCCGGCTGAAGCTCGTCCAGCTCCTCTTCCAGGTTTCGGTCCAGATCTTTCTTCGTGGCCATGTCGTTCTCCTAACGGTGGATGAACTACGGCAGCAAATTGCGGGCCCGAAAGCGCCGTCATAGGGCAGCAAAAACCTATTCGCCCTGCCGGAGCATCAAGCGTTCATGCCACTCGGCGATGGATTCTTCGGGATAGCCCTCAAAGGTCTTGTCCCCCGCATGCAATTCCGGCTCCACCCAGGACGCGCGCGAGGTCAGGAACAAGTGCGTGCGCTCCGGCGGTATCGGCAAATTGGTATCAATGGCGGAAGCGAACGGATGCACCAATTCCGGCCACTCCGGGCTGAAGAGCCATAAGGCGCTGCCGCAACGGCTGCAAAAATGGCGTTCGGCGGTGCTGATGCCGGCCGATTCGCCCGCATCGTCGCGCAACTTCGCGTGGTAGACGGACACCTCGTCACTGCCCTGGACCTTCAGGGTCGTGGCGTCGGCGGAAATATTGATTGCATAGCCGCCACCACCCTGGGTCTTGCGGCATATGGAGCAATAACAACGTTGATAGGGATAGGGATTTACGCTGGACACCGTGAAGCGGACGGCGCCGCAGTGGCAAGAGCCTTCAAGCAGCATGGCAGACCTCCGTGAGAAGGCGAACCGGCCAGCAAAGCATGTGCCGCGCGTTGCTAGGCAGTGCGCAGCGGCATCCGAGCCAGCACCTGATAATGCGAGCCCCCCTCGCGCGGCTGTGAAGCGACCAGCACGCAGCCGGCAGGCATCCATGTCAGCGGCGGGCGCTGCAATACCGATACGTCGCCGGGCTCCGCCTTGCGCAACAGGGACACATGGGGCCGGAACACACCTGGCGGACGTTCCCAGCCGTGTCTCTCAAGACGGCCCCATAAAGCGTCGTACAAGTCATCCAGCCAGGCTGGGGTGTGGCTTTCGCCTTCAGAGGGCCCGGCCCAGACGATGCGCGGCCCGGTAAAGCGGCCAAAGCGGCGCAAGGTGACCGCCTGCACCGCTGCCGGCCACGAGGCCGCGGCGCTGACCAGCTCGCTTGTGCGGTCTGCCGGCGTGCTGCCCAGAAAGGCGAGCGTCAGGTGCAGGGTTTCCGGTCGCATCATGCGTCCGCCGAATGCCGCATGGGCATCGCGCGCCCAAGCCATGATCTCGCGGGCCGATTGCTCTGAAGGCCAAAGCGCGAAGAACAGCCGCTGCGTCGGAACCGCAGCGTCGGTGTCCAGGCCGTCCGGGCCATGGGCGTCGGCACTGATCGGATGATGGGATGAAACGGGAGGGTCTTTCTGCATGCCTGGCTCCTGGAATGATGCACATGATCGCTATGATCGTGATTGTGCGCTGCGGGACCGACACATAGCTTAAACCGATCTGCGCCCCATGGCCGCATTGCTGGCATCCGGTTCTTGCGGGGCCTTCAGCGTGCGCAGCACGCAAGCCGTGATGATTGACGCTGTCGACGGGGCTTGGCTAAGATCATTCGCTAAAGACAGCAATGCCCAGGACGCGACAACACGCCACCATGACTTCAACCCTGATGCCCTACGCGGCCGTGGCCGTCGCCTTCGCTCTTTCGGCAAGCCTGCCCCATGCCGTTCAGGCCAAGACGCTGCGTGTTGCATCCCCCAACGATATCCCCTCGCTCGATCCCATGTTCGCAGGCGCGGCCTTTCCGCTGGGGGCGCAAGGTTGGTTCTATGAAACGCTGACTGGCTATGACAAGGATTTGAAGCTTACGCCTGTGCTGGCGCAAAACTGGGAAAACCCCGAGCCGACCAAATGGGTATTCCACTTGCGTCAGGGCGTGCGGTTTCACGATGGCAGCCCGTTCACCGCCGATGATGTGATTTTTTCGTGGCAACGCGGCGCGGGCGCGGCTTCCGACGCAAGTCCCGGATTGAAAGCGGCCGACATCACAAAGCTGGATGACTACACCATAGAAGTCACCACGCCCGCGCCCAACCCCATCCTGCCGCGCGCATGGGCGGAACTGCACATCATGAGCAAGACGTGGGCCGAACGCAATAAGGCGTCCTCGACGTCCAAGGCACCGGGCGGCGGCAGCGCTTATGCCAGCCTGCACGAAAATGGTACGGGGCCCTTCATGGTGGTCGACCATCAACCGGGCGTACAGACCAGCTTCAAACGCTACGATGGCTACTGGGATGCGCGCATGCCGACCGATGTCACCGACATTATCTTTCGGCCCATCGCCAAAGCACCGACCCGTATGGCGGCGCTGCAACGAGGCGAGGTGGACCTGGCGGCGCCTGTGTCCATGGAAGACTGGCGCCGCGCGGGTCAGACACCGGACATCCGGATATGGGCGGCGCATCAAGCCGAAGTGCTTTTCATCGGCATGGACCAGCACCACGATGAATTGCCGTTCTCCAGCTTAACGGACAAGAATCCCTTCAAAGATAAGCGCGTGCGCCAGGCTGTATCGCTGGCCATTGACACCGGGGCCATCAATCAGGCCATCATGCACGGCATGGCGGTGCCCACCGGGACCTTAATCTCCAGCCAGATCAATGGCTACGACCGATCCTTCGCTACGCCTTATCCCAACGACCCCGATAAGTCACGGAAACTGCTGGCCGATGCCGGCTATACGAACGGCTTCAGCGTCGGGCTGGATTGCCCTTCGGGCCGCAACCCGCAAGATGCCGAGATATGCGCTGCGATCGCCGATATGCTGGCGCGCGTTGGCATCACGGTTCAATTACCGCTACAAGAAGCCGCCGGCAGTGCCGCGCAGCCGCTGCCGCCCGCGGGCGGCCATAGCGGCATGTATCTGATGCGCTGGACACCCCGGTACATGGACGCCGCGGCCGCCCTGAGCAGCCTGGTGACTTGCCGCGAAGGCCCGGCCTCGGGCGGTCAATACCTGGGCGGGTATTGCAATCGCGAGATCGACGCCCTGACCGCCAAGATCGATGTCGAAATCGACCCCATCAGGCGCAATGCCATGATCAAGGAAGCCTTTGGCATATTGCACAATGATTATGGCTACCTGCCGCTGCACCAGCCGCCGATGCTCTGGGGTGCGCGCCCGGGCATCGAGCTGCATCAGCGGCCCGACGGCGTGCTTGATGTCCGGGATGTTGTGGTGAATAAGGGCGACCGGCCTTAACCTTTTGATACCAAAATGGGCGCGACGCGCTGGACGCAAACACATCGCGTCCCTATGATAAACAGCACACCGCAAGTTCCCCCACTTTTACAAGGACTGTACATGGGCATCATCAGCATGATCATCGTTGGTTTCATCGTGGGCCTGATCGCGCGCGCAATCATGCCGGGCGACCAGAAGCTGGGCATTATCCTGACTATCATCCTGGGTATCGTCGGCTCCATCGTCGCGGGCTATCTGGGCGGCGCACTGGGATTCTACGAGCCGGGCGAAGGCGCGGGCTGGATAGGCTCCATCATCGGCGCCATTATCGTACTGCTCATATACGGGATGATCGCCAAAAGACGCTGACTCGCGGCTCCCTGCCATCACATCGACTCGCGGGGGCCCATGCAGGGCCCCTGCCTCGTTACCAAGCTGCGCGCGTACCGATACAATAGGGAATACGGTTACTACGGCCGGAGGCATGATGGTCAATTCCCGATTCAGAAACTTCTACAGCCAGAATGGCTTCTGGCGCAAGCTGGGTCCACAGGCGCAATCCATAGGCTATGCGACGCTGGAGAAGGCGCTGTACCTTTACTACGCCGTACAAAGTCCGGCCACGCCGAAATGGGCCAAACGCGTCATTTACGGGGCCCTGGGCTATTTCATCTTTCCTCTGGACGCCATTCCGGATCTGGCCCCGCTGGTGGGCTATACCGACGACCTCAGCGTCATGGCGGCCGCCCTGGCCACCGTTACCCTGTACATTACTCCTGAAGTGAAGGCCCAGGCCCGGGAAAAGCTGAACTCGTGGTTCGGCAAACCCGCAGCCAATGCCTACACGGATGCCTGAGGCATCCGCGCCCGCCGTTGCGCAGCCTTTCGCCTTTGCCGCCTATTGGCTGGCGGAAACGCTGCGCCTGCGTGAAAGCCTGTGGGGGCCGCTTGAAGACGCCCGCGAAGTGCGGCGCGCCCGATCCGCGCCAGGTAGTTTCGAAGAAAAAATATTGCTGCGCGGCCAGCAACTGGGCAAACGAGAAGGGCTGGATGCATCGATACGCAGCTGGGCGGCCGCCGCACGCCTGATGCTGATCCTCCTTTGCGGCGCCGCCATTTTGGCCGGCGCCGGCGCCGCAGTGGGCGCGCTCGGCGATGGTGGCCGGCAGGTCAATATTCTGCTCGCACTGACCGCCCTGCTGGGCTTGAACATGCTGACCCTGTTCTTCTGGCTTGCCAGCTTCCTGGTCAAAGGTGCTGGCGGCGCTTGGCTGGGGGAATCCTGGTTATGGCTGACCCGCAAGCTGGCGCGCGGGCCCGATGCCGCCCTGGTGCCCCGGGCGCTGGTCGAGATCCTGGGCCGGACCCACTCGCTGCGCTGGGTGCTGGGCAGCGTCAGCAATGCTCTGTGGGCCATTGCGCTGTGCGCCATGCTGCTGGCGATGCTGGCCTTGCTGTCGGCGCGCCGGTACAGCTTCAATTGGGAGACCACACTGCTGGCTCCCGACGTGTTCGTTTCCGTCACCCAGGTCCTGGGCTGGCTGCCCGCGCAACTGGGTTTTTCCATACCTGACGAAGCGATCGTACGCGCCAGCGGCAGCTTGCAGGCTTTGCCCGAACCAGCGCAGGCCTTATGGTCGAGCTGGCTGTTGGGCTGTGTCGTGGTGTATGGCTTGCTGCCTCGTGTCATTGCCCTGTTCGTGTGCCTGGCGGCGGCGCGTCGCCGGCTTGGCGTCATGCGGCTGGATACCGGCCTGCCCGGGTATGCCGAACTGCGTGACCGGCTGACACCGGTCAGCGAGCACGCCGGCGTCGATGCGCCCGCCCCGGCGCCGCAACCCTCGCGCATGGCCCTACAGGCGTCCACCGGCAAAGCATTGGACCGACCGGTACTGGTCGGCATAGAATTGCCG
>JAEWEH010000095.1 GCA_023389535.1 Pseudomonadota bacterium | reverse complement strand
CGCAAAAGGCGGTCGAGCGCGCCCTGGCTGTTTAGCCTTCGGCGCCTTCCTGGGCCGGATCGCAGGTGCGCATGCCTTGGGAGTCCGCTTGGGTGACATGCGAACCGGGCGGTACATCGTTGATCAGCCATACATTGCCGCCTATGGTGCAGCCCCGGCCCAGGGTGACGCGGCCCAGTATCGTGGCCCCGGCATAGATGACCACGTCGTCTTCCACGATGGGGTGGCGCGGCAGGCCTTTTTCGATCTTGCCATTGGCGTCGGTGGGAAAGCGCTTGGCACCCAGGGTGACCGCCTGATAAATACGTACGCCCTTGCCGATGATGGCGGTTTCGCCAATGACGACACCTGTGCCGTGGTCGATGAAAAAGCAGGGGCCGATCTGCGCGCCTGGGTGGATGTCGATGCCGGTTTGCGAATGGGCCAATTCGGAAGACATGCGCGCTAATAAAGGCAGGTCTTGTTTGTAGAACTGATGCGCGATGCGGTGGTGGATCATGGCCAGCACGCCCGGGTAGCACAGCAGGACTTCATCCACACTGCGCGCGGCGGGGTCGCCCTGGTAGGCAGCCAGCACATCGGAATCCAGCAGGCGACGGATTTCCGGCAGCGCAACCGCAAATGCCTGGACAGCCGCCACGGCTTTGTCTTCCAGGTCGGTTTCGCTAGGTGATTCGTGGCGCTTCTGGTAGCGTAGCTCCACGCGCACTTGCGCCAGCAAAGCGTGCAGGGCGGAATCCAGGGTGTGGCCGATGTAGAAGTCCTCGCTTTCCTGGCGCAAGTCCAAAGGCCCGAGACGCATGGGGAACAGCACGCCCTTCAAGTCGTCGAGTATCTGCGTGATGGCCTGAGGCGAAGGAAATTCGCGCCCACCCGGTTCCCGGGAACGTTGTTGGGAAATGCGCCATTCCTGCCTTACGGCGTTCAGGGAATCGACGATGGGGTTGATATCGAAAACTGCCATGGAGTGGGTCTCCGGGGAAAACAACCATGATACCAATCTATTGCCCAAATTCCGATTCGGAAGCAGCCGCCATCGCTGCGTTGATGCAGGCTTATGGCATCCCTTTCGTCATGAGCGGGGCGGCGTTCAGTTCAATGTATCCGGGTTCGCTCATCAACAGCCTGAATGCGCAGACGCTGATGGTCGACGAGGATCACGCCGACTTGGCCCGTGAACTGATCAAGCCGTTCGTAGCGAACCGGGCCTGAAGCGCCGCTGCGTTACCATAGCGACCTTGCGCTTGGATACACGGCTTTATTCCTATGAACAATCGACTGACGCCAGCGACGGCCGGCTTGCTGGTGATTCCCCCTTTGTTGTGGGCCGGTAATGCCGTTGTAGGCAGGATGGTCAGCGACCTGGTGCCGCCGATCACGCTGAATTTCCTGCGATGGACCATGGCCTTGCTGATACTGTTGCCTTTGGGCAGCAGCATATTCCGCAAGGGCAGTACTCTGTGGGCCGAGCGCAAGCATTTCGCCCTGATCGGCCTGCTTGGCATCGGGCTGTACAACGCTCTGCAGTACATGGCACTGCATACGTCCACCCCGATCAACGTGACCCTGGTCGGCGCCAGCATGCCCATCTGGATGCTGATCGTCGGGCGTCTGTTTTTCGACGCACCCATCGCCGCCAGGCAATTGGGCGGAGCCTTCCTTTCCATGAGCGGGGTGCTTACCGTGCTTGGCCGCGGGCAATGGAGCCAGGTATTGGAATTGCGCTTTGTCGCGGGCGATATCCTGATGATCGTCGCCACAATAGTATGGGCGTTCTACAGCTGGCTATTGGCGCAGCCACGTGGTTCCGATGAGATCCGGCGCAACTGGGCGACGTTCATGCTGGCCCAGGTCGTCTACGGAGCAGCCTGGTCTGGCGTCTTCGCGGCAGGCGAGTGGGCAGTGACCGACGCCGCCATTCATTGGGGCTGGCCTCTGGCGCTGACTGTGCTTTATGTCTCTGTGGGTCCAGGCATCCTTGCATTTCGCTGCTGGGGGCTGGGCGTGCAAAGGGCGGGTCCGGCAACGGCCGCATTCTTCAGCAACCTGACGCCGCTCTTTGCCGCGCTGCTGTCTTCCGCCTTTCTAAAGGACGCCCCGCAGGTTTATCACGCCGTGGCGTTTGTCCTGATCGTCAGTGGGATTGTGTTGTCGTCGCGGCGCTAGCGACCCGATCCGCCTCGTCGGCAAGCGCGGGCAAGGCGAAGAGGTCCAGGAATGCCTGGATGGCCTGTCTTTGCCCCGTAAAGTGCAGCCGCCCCGATTCAATGAACGGCTCCAGCGGCGCCTTGCCATAAGCCAATTGCAGCAAGGCTTGCGTGTCAGTGGCGACTTTTACCTGGGGATGCGACGGCGCGCCCCTTTCCACCTGCAGGGCGCCGTTGCTTAATGTTACGGCAAATACGTCATGCTCGAAGCGCAGTTCGATGCTCAGTTCGCGGCCTTGCGCGCGACCCGGCATGAACATGCTTTTGAAGGACAGCATCAATGCATCGACCCCCAGCGGTGCACCGCGCAAAAAGGCGGGCGAGCGCACACCCCAATGGGCCAGTTGCAGCACCACCGGTTCCAGCTCGCGTCCCCAATCCGTCAGTTCGTAGGCCCAGGCGCTGGCCGGCGGTGGAAGCCGGCGCCGCCTTAACACCAGAGCGGATTCCAGGTCGTTCAGCCGTTGAGTCAGGACATTGGGGCTGATGGCCGGCAACCCTGCGCGCAGCGCGGTGAAGCGTTTCGGGCCGAGCAGCAAGTCGCGCACGATCAGCAAAGCCCAGCGGTCGCCCACCAGGTCCAGTGCATGCGCTGCCGCGCAGCCATCTTCATAGGTACGTTTTACTGCCATGCGTCACAGTCTATCATGTTTACTCCTGAATACATTTTTATTGGTTGTTTTTTAGGACTAATCGTTGTTAAATGACCCTTCGGCCGGCCGGGTCAAT
>JAEWEH010000091.1 GCA_023389535.1 Pseudomonadota bacterium | reverse complement strand
GGCGGCTTCCCAATAGCGGATGGCCCAATCCAGCTGCTGCGGTTCTTCCCATGTGGTGCGGGCGTCCATGACGAGGGACGCAATATCGTAAGTGATCGGGCCGTAGAGGGCGTCCTGGTAATCGATGATGCCGGGATCCTTATCCTGTGCACCCACCATGAGATTGGGGGAATGGTAATCCCTGTGTACCAATACCAAGGGTTGGTTGATGTTGTCGGCGACCAGCATAGAGAACGCGCTGTCCAGTGTCGCCAGGTCTTCAGGGGCCAGTTCGGCCTTGCAATGACGATGCGCGTACCATTCTGGAAAGACGGTCAGCTCTTGTCTGAGTTTGTCGGCATCGTAAGCAGGCAGGCCCTTGACCGACGCATGCTGCAGACGCACCAGCGCCGCCAGGGCCTCGCGGTACAAAGTTTGCAACCGGGCATCGTCCAGTCCGGCCTGTACCGCCTGATAATAGGTTTGCGTGCCCAAGTCGGACAGTAAAAGAAACCCTTCGGCAAGATTTTCGGCCAGAATGGCGGGTACATTCAGGCGTGCCTGGCGCAGCAGGTCGCCCACATGCAGGAAAGGCCTGCAATCTTCTTGTTCCGGGGGCGCATCCATGGCAATGATGCTGCGGTCGCCGGATTGCAAGCGATAATAGCGGCGAAAGCTTGCATCGCTGGACGCGGGCCGCAGGGTGGCAAGGTCCAGCCGGTATGCTTCGCCCAGGCTGTTCAGCCAGGTCTTGAGCTGGATCAGGCGGGATTCGGCGCTGCTGTTCAAATTCTGTTTCATGTTCGCGAAGTTCGGTTACTGGGTGCCGACGCAGGGGTTCATGCCACGCTTTCCTCGGCTGTTCTATTCTCTATAATACCGGGTCGCCCATCGGTTAGGCTTGGGTTACTGTGCCAAAATATAGTCTGTTTTCAGGAGACGGAATTCTCGTGCGTTCGGTTTGGTGGGCAATTTTATTCGCTGTCGGCGGTGTGGCGGCGGCGCAGGCGCAACAGCCTGCCGCGAACGCATCCGCGCGCCCCGCGCTTGATAGCTTGCAAGTCGCCCCCAGCCTGCGGGTACACACCAATGTCGACGACAATGAAATGTCGTCCTTCATGGTGGCGGACAAAATGGAAACCGATGAAGACGGCAAGGTCATCCTGACCGGCTCGGCCGAGGTCCGCCGCATCGATTCGGTCGTCAAGGGCGATTACATTGACTACCAGCGGTCCACGGGCCAGGTCCGGGTGCGCGGAAACGGCCTGATCATGCGCGACGCCAGCATCGTGCGTGGCCCGTCACTGGACTACAACATCAATAGTGAAACTGGTGAAGTCAACGATCCGAACTTCTGGCTGGGCGCAAGCGGGGGCTCCGGCACGGCCACCAAAGCGGACATCTTCAGCAAGAACCACATGCGGCTGGCCAAGGTCACCTATTCGGGTTGCCCCTGCCCGTCGCCCGCCTGGTACATCAAGTCTCCCAGGGTGGATCTGCATTTCGACGAAAACGAAGGGATTGCGCGCCATGGCGTGCTGTACTTCAAAGATGTGCCCATCCTGTATTCCCCTTACCTTAGCTTTCCCATCAGGAAAGAGCGCAAGTCCGGCTTCCTGATGCCGACCTATGGCACGTCCAGCAAGGGCGGCATGGAATTGACGCTGCCTTATTACTTCAACCTGGCGCCCAACTACGATGCGACGCTGATTCCGCGCTTCATGGCCAAGCGCGGTACGCAATTGGGCGCTGAATTCCGCTACCTGGGTTCGGGGTATGGCGGCACGCTCTATGGCACCTACCTGCCCAACGACAAGCTGGCCGATCGGGACCGCTGGTATTACGCCTGGCAGCATGCGCACAGCCTGGGTGGCGGTGTGAACGCTTCGTTCGATATCCGCCGGGCATCCGACGACGATTACTTCCGGGATTTTTCGTCCTTTGGACTGAACGAGGCGACCTACAGTTATCTGCCCAGCAACGCCGGCCTGAATTGGAGCGGATACAAGTATTTCAGTGCGTCCCTTTACGCCTATACCTACCAGACCCTGCAAGACAGGACGGGGCCTTATTTGCTGCCGCAGTACGACAAACTGCCGGAACTCTATGTGCGGGGCGCCCGCTACAACTGGGGCGGTTTCGATGTCCAATCGGACAATTACGCCACCCGCTTCGTCATGCCCAAGTTCAAGTACGGCACCCATCCCTATCCGGGCCCCGCGGGGATGGACCCCTACCAGTCTTACGATGGCACACGTTTCAGCTCGTATACCTCGGTGGCGTATCCCATCACGCGGGCGGGTTGGTATGTCACACCCAAGCTGGGCCTGCACATGAGCCAGTACAGCATGGACTGGCGTGATTTTTCCTCGCCTTTCGTGCGCGCCACCGGCCCGCAGCCCAAGACGCAGTCCCGCGTGGTGCCCATCATGTCGGTGGATGCCGGCATGACCTTCGAGCGCGACGCAACGCTGTTCGGCAACGATGCCATCCAGACGCTGGAGCCGCGCATTTATTATTTGCGCGTGCCTTACCGCGACCAAACGCAGCTGCCGGTATTCGATACCTACTACGCCGACTTCAACTTCGCGCAAGCTTTCGACGAAAATATTTTCAGCGGCGGTTGGGATCGCATCGCCGACGCGGATCAATTGACGATAGGTTTGACGTCGCGCTGGCTGGACGCGGATACCGGCTTCGAGCGTTTATCGCTGCAGGCGGCGCAGCGCCTTTACTTCCAGGACCAACGGGTCACACTGTACCCTTGGGAAGAGGGCCGCACCAAGACCAAGTCCGACTATCTGGTGGGCGCATCGGCTGCGCTGACCGACAAGTTCACGGTTCGTTTCGACGCCCAATACAACCCGGAGTCCAAGGACAGGAACCGCATGACGGCCGGCTTCCGCTGGGAACCGAAACGCCTGGCAACGGTGTCGGCTTCTTACCGCTACAAGCGCGACCCTTCGCAAATTGCGGACCCGAGTGTGGTCGATAACCCGCTATACATCGACAACAGCAAGGAGCAGGTATCGGTGGCCGGTCAGTGGCCCATCACCGGCAAGGTATATGCCTTGGGCCGCTATGATTATTCCTTGCAGGAAAAGCGTTCGACGCAATCGATTTTTGGCCTTGAATACAAGGGCGATTGCTGCTGGGCGGCACGGGTTGTCATGCAGCGCTATGCGATTTCCAAGGAAGACGTCAATACCGCCATGTTCTTCCAACTGGAATTGTCCGGCCTGGGCTCCATCGGTTCAGACCCGATGCGGCTGCTGCGCGAGCGCATCGCTGGCTACGAGTCCGTGACTCCACCTATACCTGAAAAAACCACCTTCGAGAGGTATGAATAATGCGTAGTCTGCACGCCAGACGCTTGTGGGCGTTTCTATTGATTTCAGCGGTGGGCGCGCTGTCGTCGGGCGCGGCGTTGGCGGCCAGCGCCGCCAAGCCGAACACGTCGGCCCAGGCGCAGCCTTCGCAGCAGTTCGTCGACGGCATCGCAGCCGTCGTCAACAAACAGGTCATCACACTGCAGCAACTCAATGCTCAGGCAGAGGCCGCGCGCGAACAATTGTCGCGTCAGAACATACCGGTGCCCGATTACGGCGTGCTGCAGAAGCAGGTGCTGCAGCGCATGATCACCGAAGAGCTGGCCCGGCAGGAAGCCAACAGGCTGGGCATACAGGTGACGGACGCCCAGGTCGAGCAAGCTGTGCAAACCATAGCGCAGCGCAATCGCATCAGCACGGATCGCCTGCGCCAGGAAGTGGAAAAGTCAGGCGTCAAGTGGGATGCCTACCTGAAGAATCTGCGCCAGGAGGTCCGCATGGATCAACTGCGTCAGCGGGCGGTGGACAGCACCATACACATTTCCGATGCCGAGATCGACGCCTTCCTGAAGGGCCAGGGCCAGCAGATCGCCGCCGCGCCGCAGGCGGCGCAAGCGCAGCCCCAGGCGCCCGCCCAGCAGACCGGGCCAGCCATACTGGGCTTGGCACAGATACTGGTCGCCGTGCCTGAAGGGTCGCCGCCTGCGCGCGTGCAGGAATTGCGCAAGAAAGCCGAAGGGCTGCTGGCCAAGGTGCGCGGCGGTGCCGATTTCGCCGGCGTTGCGGCAGCATCGTCCGATGGACCGCAAGCACTTGAAGGGGGCGACATGGGCGTGCGCCCGCTCGAAGGCTGGCCTGAACTATTCATCAGCGCAACCAAGGGCTTGCAAGCCGGCCAGATCAGCGACATCCTGCAGAGCGGCAATGGTTTCCATATCCTCAAGGTGGTGACGCGTGGCCCGTCTGGCCAGCAGCGCCCCGCCGCATCCCAGCCCCCCACCGCGGCGCCGCAAATGCCGATGCAGCAGCAAGGGCCCATGATGGTGACGCAGACGCACGCGCGTCACATATTGATCAAGACGACCAAGGTGATGTCCGACGACAAGGCCCGTGCCCGCCTCGAGCAACTGCGACAACGCATTCTGAACGGCGAAAGCTTCGAAGACCTTGCCAAGCGCAATTCCGAAGACGCGACGGCTCCGCAAGGGGGCGACCTGGGCTGGTTGACGCCGGGCGAAACCGTGCCCGCATTCGAGCAGGCCATGAATGCGCTGGAACTCAATCAGATCAGCGAGCCCGTGAAGTCGCAATTCGGCTGGCATCTGATCCAGGTGCTGGAACGACGCACTAAAAACATGGAAAACGAGTTCAAGCGCATGCAGGCGCGGCAGATTCTGTTCGAGCGTCGCGTCGAGCCCGCGTTCGAGGACTGGCTGAGCCAGCTACGCGGCCAGGCATACATCGACAACCGCCTCGATCCACAATCGAACCGCAATCGCCGCTGACACATATGGCGCATCAGGCCCGCAAACGATTCGGTCAGCATTTCCTTGTCGACGAGGGCACGATCGACGCCATTGTCCGCGGCATAGCGCCCAAGCCGGACGACGCCATGGTCGAGATCGGCCCAGGGCTCTCGGCCCTGACGGCGCCTTTGCTGCGCACCTTGGCGCACCTGACGGTGGTCGAGATCGACAGGGATCTGGCGGCGCGCTTGCGGCGCGATTATCCCGCAGAGCGGCTTTCGGTCGTCGAAGGCGACGCACTGAAGGTGGATTTCGCCGAGCTCGGCACGGGGCTGCGCATCGTGGGGAACCTGCCATACAACATTTCCAGCCCGCTGCTATTTCACCTGATGGCCTGCGCCGGCCAAGTCACGGACCAGCATTTCATGCTGCAGCGTGAAGTCATAGATCGTATGGTGGCTACGCCATCTTCAAGCGATTACGGACGCTTGTCCGTCATGCTGCAATCGCGCTATCGGATGGAAAAGCTGTTCGATGTGCAGCCCGAAGCATTTGATCCGCCGCCGCGCGTCGTATCGGCCGTGGTGCGCATGGTCCCGCTGCCTGACAGCCGGCCACGGCCCAAAAGCGACAAAGCCTTCGAACTCGTGGTGGCGCGCGCGTTTGCCCAGCGCCGCAAGATGCTGCGTCGCGGCCTGGCTGATTGGGCCAGGCTGATAGACTGGGAAGCCCTGAGCATACCATCGACGGCGCGTGCGGAAGAATTAACGGTGCCGCAGTTCATTGCATTGACGGACAGCTTGCTGGGTGCCGGAGCGCTTTCAGGGGCTCAGCCAAAGAACCAATAACACACGCCGATGGAGGCCAGCACGCCGGCCAAGTCCGCAATCAGGGCGCAGCCAACGGCATGGCGCGCCCGCTGTATCCCTACCGCGCCGAAATAGACGGCCAGCACATAGAAGGTGGTTTCCGTACTGCCCTGTACCGTTGCGGCGAGCAGCGCGGGGAAGCTGTCCACGCCGAAGTGCTGCATGGTTTCAATCAGCATGGCGCGGGCCGCGCTGCCGGAGAACGGCTTGACCAGCGCGGTGGGCAGGGCGTCAACGAAGCGGCTGTCCAGGCCGCCTGCATGCACCATCCAGCGAATGGCATCCAGCACCACATCCAATGCGCCCGAGGCGCGCAATACGCCGATGGCGCATAGCATGGCGACCAGGTAGGGCAGCAGACTCTTGGAAATGTCGAAGCCCTCCTTGGCGCCTTCGACAAACGATTCATAAACGGGCACACCCTTGCGTGCGCCTGCCAGCAGGAACACCATGATGATGCCGAAGAGCGTCAAGTTGCCGAGCAGCGAAGAGAAGGCGGCGATGGCGGCGGTGCTGAGTGTGGCCAGCAGCGCCATGAAACCGCCCAGCGCCAGGATCATGCCCCCCAGCCAGGCGAGCACTACGGGATCGTGCAGCCTGAGGCGCTGCATGACGGCCACAGACAGCAAGCCGGCCAGGGAAGAGGCGGTAGTGGCCAGCAGTATGGGCAGAAAGACCAGGGTAGGGTCCGCTGCGCCTTGCTGCGCCCGATACATGAATATGGTGACGGGCAGGAGCGTCAGGGAAGACGCATTCAGCACCAGGAACAGGATTTGCGCATTGCTGGCCGATTTCGGTTCGGGATTCAGCGATTGCAATTCGCGCATTGCACGCAGGCCTATGGGCGTGGCGGCGTTGTCCAGGCCCAGCCCATTCGCGGCGAAGTTCAGCGTGATCAGGCCTAGAGCCGGGTGCCCGGCGGGCACCTCGGGCATGAGCCTGCGAAACAAGGGGGCCAGCAGGCGACTTAAAAATTCAATCAGGCCGGCGGCTTCGGCGATGCGCAAGAAGCCCAGCCACAGCGTCAGTGTGCCGAACAGCAACACCATCAGCTCCACGGAAAGCTCGGCCATGCTGAACAGGCTGGCGACGATGCGTGCAAACACCTCGGGATCGTGCAGGATGATCCATTGATACAGGCCCGCTACCGAGGCCACGACGAAAAAGGCTAGCCAGAGCTTGTTCAGCATAGGGGGTGCCGCACAGGGTCGTTGTTGGACAGAGCATGATTGTCGCAGACTACGCCGCCCGCTACACAGCCCCGGTGGTGTTCGCGGCTCAGATCGCGGCTTTTCGGTGATAATGCAAAGGAGTGATCGCACGCTATTGGGCGCGATCAAGAGAAATCAAGCCCTTGCGCAAAGGAAGCAACATGAACTGGAGAGCCTGGCGTCGCCGCTGGTTGACCGAGCCTTTGTACCGCATGGCCCGCGAGTCCATGCCGCAACTGTCGCCGACCGAGCGGCAGGCCATCGAAGCCGGGGATGTCTGGTGGGATGCGGAACTGTTCTCCGGGCGGCCGGACTGGAATCTGCTGCTGGATACCCGACCGATTGCGTTGTTGCCCGACGAGCAAGCGTTCCTCGACGGGCCGGTGGCTCAAGTTTGCCGCATGTTGAACGATTGGGAAATCTCCTGGCGGGACGCCGACCTGCCGGCCGAGGTCTGGGAATTCCTGAAGCGCCAGGGCTTTTTCGGCATGATCATTCCGAAAGACTACGGCGGATTGGGCTTCTCGCCGTATGCCCATTCCGAGGTAGTGCGTCAAATTTCGGTGCGTTCAGTGGCCGCCGCAGTGACTGTCATGGTGCCCAATTCCTTGGGACCGGGCGAACTGCTGCTGCAGTTTGGCACGCCGGAACAACGTGATCATTGGCTGCCCAGGCTGGCGCGGGGCGAAGAAATTCCCTGCTTCGGGCTGACCAGCCCGGAAGCCGGTTCCGACGCGGCATCCATGACGGACAGCGGCGTCATTTGCAAGCAAATCGTCGATGGCGTGGAAACCCTGGGAATACGGCTGAACTGGCGCAAGCGCTACATCACGCTTAGTCCGGTCGCGACGGTACTGGGCCTGGCTTTCAAGCTATACGACCCCGATCGGCTGATCGGCGCCAAGCCCGAACTCGGCATATCGGTGGCGCTGGTACCGACAAGCTTGCCAGGCGTTACGACCGGCCGCCGCCATCTTCCCGCCATGCAAGCCTTTCAGAACGGGCCGACGGAAGGAAAAGACGTATTCGTGCCTCTGGATGCCCTGATTGGCGGCATCAAGCAGGCTGGCAATGGCTGGCAGATGCTGATGAGCGCGCTCGCGGCTGGACGCGGCATTTCGCTGCCTTCGCTGTCGGCGGCGGCGTGCACCTTTACCGCGCATACCGCGGGCGCGTACGCACGGGTGCGCACGCAGTTCGGCATACCCATCGGCAAGTTCGAGGGGGTACAGGAAAAGCTGGGCCGCCTCGCCGCGAATGCTTATGTGATCGAAGCCGCACGCCGCTATACCTGCGCCGGGCTGGAACAAGGCTATAAGCCAGCGGTCGTGTCCGCCATCATGAAACTGCACGCCACCGAGCGGATGCGGCAATCGGTCAACGATGCCATGGATATTCATGCCGGCAAGGCTGTCATCGATGGGCCCAGCAACTATCTGGGCAATCTCTACCGGGCTCTGCCTGTCGCCATCACGGTTGAAGGCGCCAATATCCTGACCCGTGGCCTCATCGTTTTCGGCCAGGGCGCCATACGCGCCCATCCTTACCTGATGCGGGAAGTGCTCGCCCTGGGAAACAGCGATCAGGCCGCCGGGGAAGATGCCTTCGATGCGATCATCTGGAAACACCTGGGCCACAGCACACGCAATGCCTTGCGCGCCACCGGCCTGGCCTGGACGCGCGGCTTGTTTGCCGCCGTGCCACGTGGCGCCGGGGCCGCACGGCCTTACTATCGCTTGCTGGGGCGTTATTCGGCCGCCTTCGCGCTGGTATCGGAGGCTGCCTTGCTGGCGCTGGGCGGGTCTTTGAAGCGCCGGGAAATGCTCTCCGCGCGTTTGGGTGACATTCTGGCCGAGCTGTATCTGGGCTCCGCCGTGCTCAAGCGCTGGCACGACGAAGGCCGCCACGATTCGGACCTGCCTTTGGTCGAGCTATGCATACGACGCGCTTGCGCGGCGATGGACAGGCAGATGGATGAGGTGCTGCAGAATTTCCCTTCGCCAGTCGCAGCGCTGGCGTTGCGCGCGATGGTGCTGCCGCCCGGCCTGCGTGCGCAAGCGCCCAGTGACAAGCTGGTCGCGCAATGCGCGAACATGCTGCTGGAACCGTCCGATACGCGCGACCGCCTGGTTGGGGCGGTATGGGAAGGGCATGACAGTCCCAGTGTAGAAAACCTGGAGCGGGCTTATGGGCTGATGATCGAGGCGCAGCCCCTGCTGGACCGGATCCGGCACGCGGGCCTGGCTGACTGGCGCGTAGCCCATGCCAGGGGCGCCATTACCGATACGCAGGCTGCGCTGCTGGAAGATGCGGAACGGTCGGTGGCGCAGGTCATCGAAGTGGATGATTTTGCGCCGGGCGCATTCACGCGGCCCGGCGGCGCGGCTTAGCGGCTTAGTCCTTGCGGCCTTTGCGCTGTATCAGTTCTATCTTGTAACCGTCCGGGTCTTCGACAAAGGCGATGACGGTCTGGCCATGCTTCATGGGGCCGGCTTCGCGGGTGACCTTGCCGCCCTTTTCCTTGATGCGCGCACAGGCGTCGTAGGCGTCTTCGACTTCCAGGGCAATATGGCCATAGCCATTGCCCAGGTCATAGCTGTCGGTATCCCAGTTGTAGGTCAATTCAATCACGGCGCCTTCGCTTTCATCCTGATAGCCCACGAAAGCCAGCGTGAACTTGCCCTCCGGGTAGTCATTGCGGCGCAGCAGTTGCATGCCCAGTACATCGGTGTAGAAAGCCAGCGAGCGGTCCAGGTTACCGACGCGCAGCATAGTATGTAGTAATCGCAAGGGAATCTCCTTGAAGGTGAAGGTTGATGAAGCCGGCAGCCTGTGTCAAGGGGCCCGCACGTGCCCGGTGCATGACCGGCCCGGCCCGCCCAGGCCAGGCCGATCGTGTCGCTGTTCAGATCAGCGGCAACGAGCCCGGATCGTGCTGCCGCAGCGCATTGCGCGCCTGTTCGAAGCCGGGCAGCATGTTGCCCACTTCGCGCCAGAAATGCTTGCTGTGGTTCATTTCGCGCAGATGTGCGATTTCGTGCACGATGACATAGTCGATGACGGCATGGTCCAAGTGTATCAGGCGCCAGTTCAACATGATGCTGCCATCGCTGCTGCACGAGCCCCAACGTGTCGCGGCCGACGATAGGCGCCAGCGCCGTATCGTCAATTGGTTGGCCTGCAGGAAGTGCTGCAGGCGCTGGCCGAACCAGGCGGCGGCCTGCTGCTGCAGCCAGGAGTGGACGCTGTCGCGCACACGGATACGATCGGCATCGTCTGGAAGTGGCAGGAACAGCGTATCGCCTTCGCGGGGAAGTTGCGGTGTTCCATCGAATACCGGCGCTTTCAAGCTGCCGTCCAGCGCCAATGCAATGCGCTTGCCCATGTAGGGCACGCTGCCGCCGTGCTGCCAAAGCGTGTCCGCCGTGGCGAGTTGCTGCTGCCGTGCTTGCCGGGCGCGCAGCTTGGATAGCACCCAGGGCGCTTTCGCAATGACCGCGGCGTCGATCTGGCCCAGCGTCACCCAATTGGGGGCAGTGATCTGCAGCCCATCATCGTTGATGGTCAAGCCTATGCTCTTGCGGCGGGACCGCTGCAGGATGAAGCCTATGATTTGCTGGGGAGCGGCGACCTCGCGCCAGCGCGCATTCACAGGCAGCGCGGGCGGGCGAGGCGTTGGCACAGGGCCGGCTTGGGCGGACGGCGTTACTGCCGGTGGACTCATGCGCGGCTGTAGATCAGCGGCGATGGGTGCTGCCGGTGAGGCATCGGGCTGGCGCACGGCATGTGCGTCCGAAGTAAATAGTTCCAGCTGTTCAGCCTTGCCCATAGCGTTCGGGGTTGAGCACCCGCATTTCCGATTCGATCCAGTCCTGCACCTTTCGGTTGACCTCTTCGGGACTCAGTCCGGTGGGATCAATGAGCGGGCCGATGGACACGGTGATCAGGCCCGGCTTTTTGATGAAAGCCTTGCGGCGCCAGCATTCCCCCGCGTTATGGGCGACCGGGATGATCGGCGTATTGGTGCGCGAGGCGAGCAGCGCCCCGCCCATTTTGTACCGCCCCGTCTTGCCGGGCGCGATGCGGGTGCCTTCGGGAAACAGAATAGGCCAGCGGCCGGCATCGATGCGCTTCTTGCCTACCCGCACTACTTGTTCGAAGGCGTCACGGCCTTTGGAGCGATCGATAGGTATCATGCGCAGCAAGGCCAGTCCCCAGCCAAAAAAGGGGACCCAGTGCAGCTCTTTCTTGTACACGAAGCACAGCTCGCGTGGCATATAAGCGGGAAAGAACATGGTTTCCCAGGCGGACTGATGCTTGGACAGCACGATGGCCGGCCCGTCGGGCAGGTTTTCCTTGCCTTTCCATTGCCAGCGGATGCCCAGGATGGCCCTGGCTGCCCAGATCGCCAGGCGCGGCCAGCCGACCGTCAGCCTGTAGCGCCATGTCAGGGGTAACGGCGCCCACAGCAGGCAAGCCAGGGCGTACGGAATGACAGTGATGATCAGGAAAAGTTGGTAAAAGGTAGCGCGCAGAACCGCCATCTGGGATTTATTCCTCTGTGAGCAAGGCGTCGACGACCGCAGCCAGGTCGGGCCGTATTTGCGTACCGGCGGGCAATTCGCCGCTGGCACGGGTCTTCGGGCCATTGCCGGTCATGACCAGCCAGGGTGAGCAGCCGGCGGCGCTGGCCGCCTGTAAGTCGCGCAAAGAGTCGCCTACCGCGGGAACGCCTTTGAGCTCGAAATCGTAGCGCCGGCCAATGTCCGTGAAGAGCCCGGCCTTGGGTTTGCGGCAGTCGCAGCCGTCAGCGGGGCCATGGGGGCAGACGAAGATGGCATCGATCGTACCCCCCGCCTGGGCAAGCTCGCGGCGCATCTTCGCATGGATGGCATTGAGCGTGTCCATGCTGAACAGGCCCCGGGCGATGCCGGACTGATTGCTGGCCACCACCACCCGCCACCCCGCCTGGGACAGGCGGGCAATAGCGTCCAGGCTGCCCGGCAGCGCGATCCATT
>JAEWEH010000040.1 GCA_023389535.1 Pseudomonadota bacterium | reverse complement strand
CAAATAAATGGTGACGCCGATGCCGGGGATCAGCAACAGTCCGCGCACCCAGGGCAGCGGAGCGAACCAGGCCGATACGGCCAGCGAGCTCCATAGAAAGATCAGGGCCCAGATCTTGGCGCGCAGCGGAATGCCGCGCCCGCTTTGGAAAGAGGCCAGGTAGGGACCAATGTAGCGGCTGGTCATCAGGCGGTGATGCAGGCGTTCGGAGCCACGCAGATAGCAGGCCGAAGCCAGAAGCAGGAACGGGGTGGCCGGGAGCAAGGGTAGGAAGATCCCCAATATGCCCAGCACCAGGGCCAGCGTACCGATGATGTTGAGCAGGAGTTTGACCATTGCGGATGTCGGGTGCCGGTTGGCGTCTGCGGTGGGCGCTGCGTAGCGCAGTGGACGATGGCTTTATGGGATTCTAGCAATTTGCTTGCCTTGCCGCGGCAGGGCGTACGGAGCGAACTATGACGACAGGCAAGGCGCGTATACAGGACTTTCTCGCCAGGATACCTTTGTTCAGCAGCTTGGGCAGCCAAGAGCTGGACCGTATCGCCGCGGGGGCTGCTGAAATTCAGCTGGCGCGCGGCGACATGGTCTTTCATCGGGGAGAACCTTGCGTGGGCTTTCACACCGTGGTCTATGGACAGATCAAGCTGATGTTTGTATCGCCGATGGGCAGCGAGAAAGTCGTGCGCATCATCGGACCGGGAGACAGTTTCGGCGAGGCGCTGATGTTCATGGAAAAGAACTATATTGTCTCGGCTCAGGCGCTGGCCGACTCGCTGCTGCTGCATGTCGGGAAAACGGCGATCTTCAATGAAATCGAGAGCCAACCGGGTTTTGCGCGCAAGATGCTGGCCGGCTTAAGCCAGCGCTTGCACAGCCTGATCACCGACGTGGAGGCCTATTCGCTGCGTTCCGGCACGCAGCGAGTGATCGCCTACTTGCTGGCGGGCAAGCGCTGCGAGAATGGTCATCAGTTTCGCTTGAGTACCAGCAAGACGGTGATCGCCTCGCGGCTGAACCTGACACCCGAGCATTTTTCGCGCATATTGCATGACTTGGGCGCGCACGAGCTGATACGGGTGAAAGGCCGCGACATCACCCTGCTTGATGTCGCCAGGCTGACTTCTTACCAGGGCTGATCGGCGCGCCAGGGCGGCAAGGCTGGCCAGGCTGTGCAAGTGTGCTTTAGCCGTCCATCGCCGCCAGGGCCGCGGCGATATCCCTGCGCGCGCGCGTATATAGACGCAAAGCACCCAGAACCGTCCAGCACAGCCAGGCCGTGGAAACCAGCAGGGCAAGTGCGGCGGCGTGCGTGAACAACCCCGGTTGCACACTGGCAAGCAACAGCAGAGTGATGGCGCCCAAGTGAATGCGGAACTGCGGCCGCGCAATATGATCCGGAATGATTTCCTTGACCTTGGGCACGACGCGCAAGGCCACCGTCAGGTCTTTCTGGGCGTGATACCACAGCAGAAAGGGCAATATTTTGTACAGCATGCCGTTCACGGCTGACCAGGCGAAGCCCGCGATGAACAACACACCCAGCAGTACCGAAAAATCCGCGACCCGCGCTGCGTGCAACAGCCAGACCGGCAGCATGGCGGCCAGACACCCCAGCGATACGCGCCAGAACAAGGTCGTGGTGTCCGGTTCAGGGCGTTTGCGATGGCGCAGCAACTGCAAGGATGTCGCCGCAAAGGCCAGGTAACAGGCCAACAGGGCCACCGCCAGCACAAAGCCGGCTTCCCATTGCGCGGCCGATGGCAACAAGGCATTGGCCATGTGCCCCAGCAGCAGCACGAAGATCGTCAGAGTCAGCCAGCGCGTGATCGGTTTGGGATAAAGCTCGGTTACCTGGAACATGGGTATGACCTGGAAGGCGATACCGACAATCAGCAGTCCGACCCAGCCCAACAGGCCCCAGGCGCCATGGAGGTCCGTCAATTGCCGCGGCAGCGGCAGGGCCAGGGCCATGCTGCCGGCCAGCGCCCCGCCCAGCAGGGCGGTCAATAGCAAGGACACCAGGGCAAGTCTGACGGCGGACAGGATTTCCCGGGATCCTTTGCTGGCCCGCTTGCGATCGCGCCACAGGGCGCCGGCTGTCGCCACCACGAACCACAGCAGGCAAGCCACGAGCATGGGGGCGGCCGCGCCGAAAAATCGCGGATCCACCCACAGAAAGCCGGCCGCCAAAGCCAGCGCCCCAAGGCTGAGCAAGCCATGCACGAGCCATGCCGTGACCCGCGGCGCCAGCACACTGATGCCTGTGGCAACCGGCATGACTTGCATCATGGCGCCCATCATGGCATTGCCCAGCACACCCAACGTAAAAAGATGGGTCAATGCAAGCGCGTAGCCGTTCCAGCGCGATGCGAGCGCGACAGGCCCGGCCCAGAGCATCAGCATGGCGGCCAGCAAGGCGAATAAGGGTGCGGAGACCAGGAACCGAAGCGGCGCGCCCAAGGGGGGCGACGCCTTGAAAGACAGGGCGCGCTGCATCAGGATCTATGCCGGATAAGGATTTCGTAATGGCCGCTATTCGAGAGGCTGGCCTGATAGCGGTAGCCATTGTTATCGAGAATGCCATATAGCGGCCGAGGTTCGCGGTCTATCAGCATCAGCAGTGCCTGGTCATTGGTCAGGGCGCCCAGCGCGTCGAGCACGCGCTCCAGCGGTTCGGGCGGCTCCAGGCCGCGTACATCCAGAACGAGCGTTTTTTCGTCTTTCATCATGGGCTTACTTTACATGTCGCGTAAGGCGCAGGCCAGCATAGGCATATTGTCTGCCGGGGATTGTCGCATTGCCACAAAACGCGGAACCTTGATATTTATTAAGGAACGTCCTTCTATCTGCCTGCATAGTTCGTGCTGTATGAAGAACTTCGGCCTAACGGCTGCGCAGGCGTGCAAGGGTTCGGCTTCAAGTCGGCTGGCTTGCCCCTATATTTATGAAGGACAATTATTGTGTTCCAAACCGCATTGAAACGCCTCACGCTCAAAGGCAAGTCTTTACTGCCCATCGTGCAAGGCGGAATGGGCGTGGGCGTTTCCGCCCACCGCCTGGCGGGAACGGTGGCGTCGCTGGGCGCCATGGGTACCATTTCCAGCGTCGATTTACGGCGCCATCACCCGGACCTGATGCTGGAGACGAAGAAATCCCGCGACAAGGAACTGATCAACTCGGTCAACCTCGTCGCGCTCGATCGAGAAGTGAAGCTGGCAAAGGAAATGTCGGGTGGCAAGGGCCTGGTTGCGGTCAATGTCATGCGCGCAGTCTCGGAGTATGCCAATTACGTGCGCCAGGCCTGCCAAAGCGAAGCGGACGCGGTGGTCGTGGGCGCCGGGCTGCCTCTGGACTTGCCCGAGCTGACCGCTGACTATCCCAAGGTTGCCATCATTCCGGTCCTGTCCGATGTGCGTGGCATAGGTTTGATCCTGAAAAAATGGATGCGCAAGAACCGGCTGCCGGATGCCATTGTCATCGAGAATCCGAAATACGCGGCCGGGCATCTGGGTGCGCCGACGGCCGAAGCGATGAACAGCCCCAATTTCGCCTTCACGAATGTCCTGACCGGCGCCCGGCAGCTTTTCCGCGACATGGGCCTGGAAAAAGAAAATATACCGCTGATCGCGGGCGGCGGTGTTCATACCCATGAACAAGTGGTCGAACTGCTGGGCATCGGCGCTAACGCGGTGCAGCTGGGGTCGGCCTTTGCCGTAACGGAGGAAGGCGACGCACACCCCAACTTCAAGAAGGTCCTGGTCGAGGCCCGGCCCGAAGACATCGTCACGTTCATGAGTGTCGCCGGGCTGCCGGCCCGGGCGGTGCGCACACCATGGCTGGCCAATTACCTTGAAAAGGAAGAAAAGCTGCAGCGCATCGCCAAGCAGCGGCCTTGCACCGTGGGCTTCGATTGCCTTGCATCTTGCGGCCTGCGCGACGGCATCAGCAAACATGGGCAGTTCTGCATCGACACACAATTGGCGTTCGCGCTGGCGGGCGATATCAAGCGTGGGCTGTTCTTCCGTGGATCGGAAAAATTGCCTTTCGGCAACGCCATACGCTCGGCGCGCGAATTGATCGAATACCTTTTGACGGGCATCAAGCCGGCGCTTGCCGCCATGACGCCCGTTCCCACAGTGCGATCGAACGAAGCGCTGGTGCCCGCCTGATCGCCGACACAGATCCTATCTAGATGATGAACCAGATGATCCCGCCCGGCGCCGCCGGGACGGGCGCTGCTGCGCCCAAAATGGAGCTGCTTTGTCCTGCCGGCAGCCTGCCGGCCCTGAAAGCGGCGGTCGACCATGGCGCCGATTGCGTCTACCTTGGCTTTCGCGATGCGACTAATGCGCGAAATTTTGCGGGATTGAATTTCGATCAGGCCGCCATCAACGAAGGCATACGCTATGCGCATGCACGGGGCGCTAAAGTCTTGCTGGCGCTGAACACCTATCCCCAGCCTTCCGGCTATGAGCTATGGCGTTCCGCGGTGGAAAGGGCCGCCGCAAGCGGCATCGATGCCCTGATCGTGGCGGACCCTGGCCTGATGCAGTACGCCCACAAGCATCATCCCGGCTTGGCGCTGCACCTATCGGTACAAGGCTCAGCCACCAATCTGGAGGCCATCTCCTTCTATCGGCGGCATTTCGGCATCGTGCGCGCCGTGCTGCCACGAGTTCTGTCGCTGGCTCAGGTGGAGCAGTTGCTGGAGCACACGACGGTTGAGATCGAGGTCTTCGGATTCGGCAGCCTGTGCGTCATGGTGGAAGGGCGATGCGCGCTGTCCTCCTATGCCACGGGCGAGTCGCCCAATACGCATGGCGTGTGTTCACCCGCCAAAGCCGTGCGCTGGCAACAGACGGATCGCGGCTTGGAGTCGCGGCTCAATGGCGTGCTGATCGACCGCTATGGCGAGCATGAAAATGCTGGCTATCCGACCTTGTGCAAGGGGCGTTTCGATGTGGCCGAGGAAAACTATTACGCGCTCGAAGAGCCGACCAGTTTGAATACGCTGGAGCTCCTGCCCAAGCTGGCCCGCATGGGGGTGCGGGCAGTCAAGATCGAGGGGCGCCAGCGCAGCCCCGCCTATGTGGCGCAGGTGACCCGCGTGTGGCGCGAGGCCATCGACCAATGCTATGCCAGCATGCAGCGCTATTCGGTGAAACCCGCCTGGATGGCGGCACTGAACAAAGTGGCCGAAGGGCAGCAGCATACCTTGGGGGCCTACCACAGGC
>JAEWEH010000444.1 GCA_023389535.1 Pseudomonadota bacterium | reverse complement strand
CATGGATGCTGATGCCGACCCTACGGCGACGGCAGCGCATGCATCGCCCGCAGACATGCCTCCCGCCCATGACACGGCGTCCGTCAAGCCGCTGGACACTGCCTTGCCTGCAACTGCAGGGGCGGCCTGGTCCCAAGGCAACATGGCGCCGGGCGCCAGGACGTTCGCAACGCCTTCGGCGCGCCGGCTTGCCCGGGAACGGGGTGTGGCCTTAGATGCGTTGGCCGGAACAGGCCCCGGCGGCCGCATCACGCAAGGGGATGTCGCCACCGCGCAGGTACAACGCCAGGCGCGGGGCCAAGAAGCGTCTTTCGCGGCGGCGGCACCAGGGGGCGCGCGCCATGCCCATGCGGCGCCAAGGCAGGAAGCATACTCGGTCAACACTGTGCACGGCGAGCTCTTCGCCGGCCGGTGGACTCCCGCGGCGGAACGCGATACGGCGACTGTTGTGCTGATTCACGGCATGTTCGGCGATATGGACACGTGGGCAAGCGCCATCAGCGCGCTGACACGCGCCGGGTTGTCGGTACTGGCCATGGATTTACCCTGCCATGGCGGTAGTAGGGCGGATGTTTCTTCAATCGATGACATCGTGGATGCTGTCGCCGACCTTGTCTCCAGGGAAACGACGGGGCCTCTTGCACTGGTCGGCCACTCGTTTGGGGCCGCGGTCTCCGTCCGGCTTGCCGGCAAGCTGGGCATGAGGGTGCAGGCGCTGGCCCTGATCGCCCCCATGGGGTTGGGGACCGACATAGAGCAAACGTTTCTGGACGGCATGACCCATGCTGTGACCGATGAAGCGCTGGCGCGAGAGTTGCGCAAACTGACCGAATCAGGGGCCGGCGTGTCGGCCACTTATTTGCGGGATTTGGGCAAGCGGCTGAGGAATCGCACGACAGCTCTTCAACGCTTATGTGCCGGACTCAGCTGCAACGGTGTGCAGCAGATAGATACCACGGCCGACCTGCAAGCGCTGACATGCCGGACGATGATCGTGCACGGTCGCCGGGATATGATTATTCCCTGGCAGCACGCCTTGAATGCGCCCCCCAGAACGGCATTGCATTTGCTGCCCGGTGTCGGGCACATGCCCCAGTGGGAAGCAGCCACGCTCACCGCGGAGCTGATTCTGGATCTGGTCGTTCGGTAGCCGCGGATGTCGGAAAAATTCGCCCTTGCAACCGCCACCAGGAATTTCTTCAGCTCCCGCGCCAGATCGATAGGCAAACACCGCGCGAGGATCGAAACCCGCGGCTTGGACGAGGGCGCAGCCGCACTCAACGACTTGGCTGAGGGCCCTGCGGCGTCAGCGAAGCTCGTGTTGCTGTCGTAATGGGAACGAAGATTTAGCAGGCCCGGGTCCCGGCCGCGCGCCTGTCGCGCGGGCCGGGACATTCGACATGGCTGCTGTGTCAGAGGCGGCTGTTTCTCGGCTCAGCGCTTTTTATTCACGAATTCCCGCAGCTTGGGATCGTCCTGCACCATCTTCATATACTTATCCGTGATGAAATCCTTGGGGTCGGGAACCGTGCGCAAGGTGCCTGATTCATGCATGAAGGTTGCCAGCTTGCTGAACCAGCCATCCATTTCCGAGCTGCCCTTGCTGCGATCCATGGCCTTCACCTGCCCTTCAAGGTCATACGTAGGGCGGCTGTCGAACTCCATATTCATGGCCTCTTTCGAGATCGAAACGCCGCCCTGATCGTAAAATTTCTTCATATAGTCTATGGCTTGGCTCCGATTTTCATTCAGCCACTTCCATGTGGCCAGATAGACCGCCAGGAATTTCGCGACATTTTCGGGGTGCTCCTTGGCATAATCGGAACGGGTGATAATGGCGCCCGGCACCATCACGCCACCGTCCTTGCCGCTGCAAAACACCTTGGCGCCCGCTTTTTCTTCCATGGTGTAGGTATTCGGCGCCCATAGGCCGGCCAGTTCGATATTCTTCGAAGACATGGCCGACATCACCTCCGCCTGGCCCATATTCCTCATCGTGACGTCGGCCTTGGAAAGGCCATATTTCTTCAGGCAGGATTGCACCGCGTAGTCGCCGGTGGATGTTGCGGTCAACGCGATGGTCTGCCCCTTGATCAGCCCCGGATTCGCCTTGTAATCAGCCGCCCTGTCGCCGCGCACTACCAAGGAGTTTCCGGCGGACTCATCGTTGCTGATGCCTATGGTCTCGATGCCAAAACGCACATAGCCCAGTATGGCGGGAACAGAGCCCGTCGCGCCCACATCCCAGGATTTGGAGGCTGCGGCCGCCATTTGCGGCACACCCGCGGGAAAAGTGGAAAACTCCGGCTTCAGGCCGATCTCCTCCCACCAGCCCTTATCGGTGGCGACATAGAAAGGCAGAGCCCAATATACCGCCGGCTGGTAGCTGATCTTGATGGGCGTAGGGGCTTGGGCATGTGCGCCGGCGCTGGCCACCAATGCGGCGGATGCGGCGGTGGCATAAAGTAATTTGTTCAGCATGATGTCTCCTTGTTCCTTGATAGGTAGGGGCCTGCGTGTTGACTTCTTAGTGCAGCGTGCGCTCGTCTTCCTCGCGCAACGATTTCCAGATATGGGTCCGTATATGGACGAATGAAGCCAGATCCATGACGTCCTCTATCTTCTTGTAGCTGTCCCATTTCTCTTCCGTGCGTAGGGTTTTCACGTCGATGATTTCCTTGACGCGGCCGGGGCGGGGCGTCATGACGACCACCCGGTCAGCCAGGTATACGGCTTCGTCCACAGCATGGGTGATGAACAGCACGGTGCGCGGATTGACGCGTGCCAACTGAACCAGCTCTTCTTGCATGACGACGCGAGTTTGCGCATCCAGCGCGCCGAAGGGTTCATCCATGAGCAGAACGCTCGGGTCCAGCGAGTAGGCGCGCGCGATGGCGACGCGCTGTTGCATGCCCCCTGACAGCTGATTGGGATAAGCGCTTTCGTATCCCACCAGGTTCATCAGCTCAATGTAGTGGGTAATGATCTTGCGCCGCTCGGCTTCGGCCAGACCCTTGGCCCGCAATCCGAACTCAATGTTCTCGTAGACCGTTTTCCATGGGAACAGGGCAAACTGCTGGAACACGACCGCGCGGTCGGGGCCGGGCGCCTTCACGACCGAGCCCGCGACATTGACTGAGCCATCGCTGGGAAACTCCAGGCCCGCCGCCATTCTCATGCAAGTCGTCTTGCCGCAACCCGACGGGCCGACGATCGCCACGAACTCCTTGTCTTTGACGGTGAGATTGATATTTTCGAGAGCCAGGAAATCGTGATTGTTCCTCTGGAATGTCCGGCTGACATTATCGAAAACGATGGTGCTCATGCGCAGTCTCCTCATTAAGGCCTGTGGCGGCGTCTATTCGGTCCGGTGTGCTTCCTGTCTCTTTGCGCTGTCTCTTTGCGGTTGCTTCATTTGTGGCGCGCCAGCATTTTCTCGATCAGGCGCAAGATGATATCGATCGCCAGGCCCACCACCCCGATCGAAAACATGCCCGCCATGACGATAGAGGCGTCGATGGCGCTTTGGCCTTTAACCAGCAGATAGCCTATGCCGCTGGAGGCGACGATCAATTCGGCGCCGATCAGCGACATCCAGCCCAGACCGGCGGAAATACGCAGTCCCGCGATGATGGATGGCAAGGCGGCGGGAAAAAGTACTTGCCCGATAATCCGGAAATTGCCTATGCCCAGCGTGCGCGCCGCTTCGATGAGATGCGTTTCCACATACCGGGCGCCGCGATAGGCATTGATCAGACAGGGGGGAAAGGCGCCGGTGAAGATGATCAGCACCGGCCCGCCTATTCCCGTGCCGAACCACAGCGCCGCGAACGGCACCCATGCGATGGGCGGTACAAAACGCAGTCCATTGAACAAGGGCGAGATAATCTGGTCGAGCAGGCGGAACCAGCCCATCATCAAGCCCAGCGGTATGCCGATCAGCGCAGCCAGCCCGAAGCCCATGCCGAAACGTTGCAGGCTTGCCAGCATGTGCTCCTGCAGCGTGTAGCCCGAGAACGGGTTTTCCATAAGGCGCAGCAGGGTATCCAGCACTTGATGCGGCATGGGCAGGAACTGCGGCGGCGCCAGCCGGGCCCATGCGGAAAAATACCAGACAGCGAAGAAAGCGATCAGTCCGCCAAGGGTAAGGGCCACATAGCGGGGTTTGGACAAGGTGCGGCGGCTTGCATTCATGTCGGCCGCCCTACATCTTGCGCCAGGGCATCAAGCGGGTTTCGATTACACCGAGCAAGTAAGTCATCAGCCCGCCCAATACCGCCACCGTGATCATGGCGACGACGATCATGGATATATAGATATCCAGCGTGGCCTGGCTGAGGATATGCCCCAGGCCGTATGCGGCGCCGATCAGTTCACCTGCGACAAGCGTGGTCCAGGCCGCTTGCAGCGACAGGCGCAGCCCGGTGAATATCATGGGCAGGGTTTCGGGAATCAATACTTCCGTGATGAAGGCCCAGCGTCCTATGCCCAGCATGGCGGAGGCCTCGACGAGCTGGACAGAAATATTCCGCGCGCCGGTGTAGCTGTTGATGACTGAAGGGACGAAAGCGCCGACGAAGATCACCAGTATTTTGGATGCATCGCCCAGCCCCAGCCACACAATGGCCAACGGGATCCACGCCAGAGGGGGGATGGGACGCAACAACAGGAATGCGGGGTTGACGAAAGCCTCGACGGAGGGCGAGTAGCCCATTGCCAGTCCCAGCGGGATGCCAAGGCCGACCGCCACGAAAAAACCGATGAGCACCAGTTTGAGGCTATGCAATATATGCACGTACAACGTGGCATTGCCATAGCCTTCGAAGGTGATCTGGTTGAATGAATCCAGCGTTTCGGCGGGCGTGGGAAAGCGCATGGGCGAAACCAGCCCCGTAGTGGTCGCCACCCACCATAGCAGGCATACGCTCAAGAGAGTCAACGCCCCGACGATGGTTCTCTGATTCAGCCGACGTATCTTCATGGTCATGGGTGGACATGCTCCGAAGCTAGAAATCAGGCAGCGGGTCTGGCGATCCCGAAAAACAGCAAGGCGGTGTGGCGGCCGGCGGCCCGGTTGCCTTGCAGCTGATGTGAGTGTCTCGAATGTTCTGGGACAGTGTGTAGCATCAACCTGATTGCATGGGTTTTCTATCCTGCATCCGGCTAGGGCTGACTACCCATCGTATTGTCTAATGATTTGAATGCTATCACTTAATGATTCGTTGTCAATAGGAGTATTCAGTGTGATGCATGCTCGATGATCGACACGGCAAGGCAGGATAACCAGGCGCGTGGCACTTGTGGCGCTGGAGCGCGGCGACCGCAAGTCCTTGGTCATAAACGGAAAAATGCCGCCTCACAGCCGCTGGCACAAATCGATGAAGGCTTCGCGCAGCCAGCGATGGGCGATGTCGTCGTTGGCGGATTGATGCCAGATCAGGTACACCGGGAAGTCCGGCGTGCGCACCGGCGGCTGATAGGGCTGCAAGCCGAAATGGTCCGCGTACAGCACCGCCATGCGCTTGGGCATGGTGCCCAGTAAATTGGTGTTGCGCACAATGACCGGCATGGACTGGAAGTGCGGCACCTGCACGGCGATGTCGCGCTGCAAGCCGCGTTTGGCCAGCGCCAGGTCTATCATGGGCATGCTTTTCGTGCGCGGGATCAGGGCCACATGCCGGACCTTCAAAAAGGTTTCAAGCGGCAGACGTTCGGAAATATCGGGGTGGTCCTGGCGGGCCAGTGTCAGCAAGCTGTCCGTCATCACGCAATGGTGATGGAAGTCTTCAGTGCCCGGCACGAAATAGCCCAGGGCCAGGTCTATCGTGCCTCGGCGCAGCGCTTCTTTCGCCTGGATGCCGGGTTCGGGGCGTATCACGATGCGGATGCCGGGCGCAACGTCATTCAGCCATTTCAGGAAGCGCGGCAAAATCACATTTTCGCCATAGTCTTCCACCGCGAACTCAAAGCTGCGCCGTGAGCGGCTGAAGTCAAAGCCGCTGCGCACACTGAGCCCTTCGCGCAGCAGATCCAGCGCCTGCTGGATGGGCTCGGCGATGGTCTTGGCGCGCGGTGTGGGGGCCATGCCCTCCGCAGTGCGTTCAAACAGCGGGTCGCCCATCCTTTCGCGCAACCGGGCCAGTGCATTGCTGACGGCGGGCTGGCTTAAATTCAATCGACTGGCCGCGCGCGAAATGCTGCGCTCTATGTAGATGGCGTCGAAGACCCGCAGCAGGTTCAAATCCAAGGACTGCAAGTTCATGTGGGCCTCTGATAGAAAGGGTCGGCTCGACCGTTGCAACTGCATTCGGCATGGAGCCAGGGACATCAGCCCCTTGGCGCTGTAGCCTTAACCGCAGTGGGCTCACATCGATCTGTCGCGATCCGCGTTTCGCGCGCCGCCCGTAGCG
>JAEWEH010000441.1 GCA_023389535.1 Pseudomonadota bacterium | reverse complement strand
GCCCGTGGCATCGCCGACACCAGCCACCGCAAGGTCTGGGTGTTCTGCGGCGACGGCGAAATGGACGAGCCCGAATCCTTGGGCGCCATCAGCCTGGCTTCGCGCGAAAAGCTCGACAACCTGATCTTCGTCATCAACTGCAACCTGCAGCGGCTGGATGGGCCGGTGCGCGGCAATGGCAAGATCATCCAGGAACTCGAAGGCGATTTCCGCGGCAGCGGCTGGAATGTCATCAAGCTGATCTGGGGCGGGTACTGGGATCCACTGCTTGCACGCGACAAGGAAGGCATCCTGCGCCGCATCATGGAAGAATCCGTGGATGGCGAATACCAGGCGTACAAGGCGCATGACGGCGCATTCGTGCGCGAGCACTTTTTCGGCAAGCATCCCAAGCTGCTGGAAATGGTCAGCCGCATGAGCGACGACGATGTCTGGCGCCTGAATCGCGGCGGCCACGATCCCTACAAGGTCTTTGCCGCGTTCAAGGCGGCCTCGGAACACCAGGGCCAACCCACGGTCATCCTGGCCAAGACCATCAAGGGCTATGGCATGGGCCACGTCGGCCAGGCCAAGAACCCCACCCACCAGCAAAAGAAGCTGGATATGGCGTCCGTGCGCGAATTCCGCGACCGCTTCAATATCCCGGTGCCCGACGACAAGATCGAAGAACTGCCTTACTTCAAGCCTTCGGACGATTCTCCGGAAATGAAGTATCTGCACGAACGGCGCAAGGCGCTGGGGGGCTACCTGCCGCATCGCCGCCAGAAGGCTGACGAACACTTCAAGGCGCCCGAGCTGGAAGCCTTCAAGGCCGTGCTCGAGCCCACCGCCGAGGGGCGCGAAATCTCCACGACCCAGGCCTTTGTGCGCATCATCAACCAGGTACTGCGCGACAAGCAACTGGGCCCGCGCGTCGTGCCCATCCTGGCCGACGAATCCCGCACGTTCGGCATGGAAGGCTTGTTCCGCCAGATCGGCATCTATGCGCCGGAAGGGCAGAAGTACGTGCCGGTCGACAAAGACCAGGTCATGTACTATCGCGAAACCGAAAACGGGCAACTGCTGCAGGAAGGCATCAACGAAGCCGGAGCGTTCAGTTCCTGGATTGCGGCCGCCACGTCGTATTCGACCAACAACCGCATCATGATCCCGTTCTACATCTACTACTCGATGTTCGGGTTCCAGCGCGTGGGCGACCTGGCCTGGGCTGCGGGCGACATGCAGGCGCGCGGCTTCCTGCTGGGCGGCACCGCCGGGCGTACGACGCTTAACGGCGAAGGCCTGCAGCACGAAGACGGCCACAGCCACATCATGTCGGCCCTGATCCCGAACTGCGTGTCTTACGATCCCACGTTCGGGCACGAGCTGGCGGTCATTATCCGTGACGGCCTGAAGCGCATGATAGAAGACCAGGATAACGTCTTCTACTACATCACGGTCATGAACGAGAACTATGCCCAACCCGGCCTGAAGCAAGGCGACGAGGAAGGCATATTGCGCGGCATGTATAAGTTCAAGTCGGCGGGCGACGGCAAGAAACCGCGCGTGCAGCTCATGGGCTCGGGCACCATCTTGCGCGAGGTCCTGGCGGCACAGGAACTTCTGGAAAGCGACTGGGGCGTAGGCTCGGACGTCTGGAGCGTCACCAGCTTTACCGAACTGCGCCGCGACGGTCTGGATTGCGAACGCCACAATCTGCTGCACCCGGAAGACAAGCAGCCGCGAGTGCCTTATGTGACCAGCCAACTGCAGGATACGCAGGGCCCCATCGTCGTTTCCACGGACTACGTGAAGGCTTACGGCGATCAGATCCGCCCCTTCATACCGGAAGGGCGTCATCTCAGGGTGCTGGGCACCGACGGCTTCGGTCGCTCCGATTTCCGCTACAAGCTGCGCGAGCATTTCGAGGTCGACCGCTACTTCGTGGTGCTGGCTGCCTTGCGCGGTCTGGCCGACGAAGGCAAGCTGCCGGTAGCCAAGGTGGCCGAAGCCATCAAGAAGTACGGCATCAATCCTGGCAAAGCCAACCCGCACCACGCATAACACGGGGAAACAACCATGAGCAAGAATATAGAAATCAGGGTGCCGGATATTGGCGACATTGACGAGGTCGAGGTCATCGAGGTGCTGGTCGCCGCGGGCGATACCGTCAGCGCCGAGCAAAGCCTGATCACGGTAGAGTCGGACAAGGCCTCCATGGAAATTCCTTCGCCTCATGCGGGCGTCATCAAGTCTGTGGCGGTCAAACTGGGGGACAAAGTCAAGGAAGGCACGGTCATCCTGGAACTGCAGGCTGAAGGCGCGGACGGCGACGCCGGCGCCGAACAGCCGTCATCCGGCGCTCAAGACGTTCAAGGCGATCAAGGCGCTAAAACGGCAGCCGCCGCCGCGGCGCCAGCCGCCGGGTCGCCGGCCGCCGGATCGCCGGCCGCCACGACTACCCAGGGGCAGTCCGCTGGCGCCGAGGAAAACGTGACCGTCGAGGTTCCGGATATCGGCGACGCAAAGGACGTTGAAGTCATTGAGATCATGGTGGCGGTGGGTGATACCGTGCAGGCCGAGCAAAGCCTGATCACGGTGGAGTCCGACAAGGCATCGATGGAAGTCCCGTCGCCACAAGGTGGCGTAGTCACGGGCATACAGGTCAAGCTTGGCGACAAGGTCAATCAGGGCACTGCCATCCTGACTTTGCGCGCGGCCGGAAAGGCGACCGGCGCCCCGGCGGGCGGCGCTCAGCCCGCGGCCGCAGCGGCGGCGGCGACTGGGGCCTCCCAAGCAAGCGCCGAGCCCTCGGAAGAAGTGGAAAGCGCTCAGCCCAAAGCATCGCCGGCCCCGGAAAGGGCGGAAGGCGGCCTGGCTTCCGTTCCACCAGAGCGCCATTCGCCCACCGAGGCGTTTGCCGATGCCAATGTGCCGCTGCGCAATTTGCCGCATGCTTCGCCGTCCGTTCGCAAGTTCGCTCGCGAACTGGGGGTCAATCTTGCATCGGTGCAAGGTTCGGGCGCCAAGAATCGCATCACCAAAGAGGACGTCAGGCTCTACGTGAAACAGGCCCTGTCCGTGGGCGGGGCAACGACGATTCCTGCCGCAGCGTCAGGGGAAGGCGGTCTAAGCGTCCTGGGCTGGCCGAAGGTGGATTTCGCCAAATTCGGCGCCATCGAAACCAAACCCTTGTCGCGCATCAAGAAGATTTCCGGCGCCAACCTGCATCGCAACTGGGTCATGATTCCGCATGTCACCAACAACGATGAAGCCGACATCACGGATCTGGAAGCCTTGCGCCAGACACTGAACAAGGAAAACGAAAAATCCGGCACCAAAGTCACCATGCTGGCGTTCCTGATCAAGGCCGTCGTCGCCGCGCTGAAGAAGTTCCCCGAATTCAACGCGTCCCTGGATGGCGATAATCTGGTTCTCAAGCAGTACTACCATGTCGGCTTTGCCGCAGACACGCCCAATGGATTGGTGGTTCCAGTCATCCGCGATGCCGACAAAAAGGGCATCCTGGGTATCGCAGCCGAGACGGCGGAATTGGCCAAACTGGCGCGCGACGGCAAGCTGTCCCCGAGCCAGATGCAGGGTGGCTGCTTCTCAATCTCCTCGCTTGGCGGCATAGGGGGAACGTCCTTCACGCCCATCATCAACGCACCCGAGGTCGCCATCCTGGGCGTCTCCCGCTCGGCTCATGCTCCTGTATGGGACGGCAAGAAGTTCCGGCCGCGACTGATGCTGCCGTTGTCACTGTCCTACGATCACCGGGTGATCGACGGCGCCGCCGCTGCCCGTTTCAACGCTTATCTGGCCGGCTTGCTGGCCGATTTCCGCCGCATTGCCCTATAGGAGCCGCCCATGAGCACAACTGAATTGACTGTGCCCGATATCGGCGATTTTTCCGAAGTCGAGGTCATAGAGGTCCTGGTTGCGGAAGGCGATACCATCCAGCAGGAACAAAGCCTGATCACTGTCGAATCGGACAAGGCGTCCATGGAAATCCCGGCCGCCACGGCGGGGGTGGTGAAGGCGGTTCTGGTCAAGGTGGGCGACAAGGTCACCGAAGGTTCCGCGATCATACGGATCGAAGCCGCTCAGGCGCAAGCAGCACCCGCTGCGGCCGCCGGCGCGGCTGACGCATCGGCGTCCGCGCCGCCCGAGGCCCAGGCGCAGCCTGGCGCCGCGCAACAGGCTTCCACGCCAAGCGCGGCGGAACAGCCGCCCGAAACTGCGGCGCCAGCGCCGGCCAGTTATGGTGGCTCCGCCGATGTGCAGTGCGATGTCCTGGTGCTGGGCGCAGGACCGGGCGGGTATTCCGCCGCCTTCCGCGCTGCTGACTTGGGCTTGTCCGTCGTGCTGGTGGAACGCTATGCCACCCTGGGCGGCGTGTGCCTGAACGTAGGTTGCATCCCGTCCAAGGCCTTGCTGCATACCGCCGCCGTGCTCGAAGAGGCTCAGACGCTGGCGGCGCATGGCATTTCCTTCGGCAAGCCTGAAATCGACCTGGACGCCTTGCGCGCCCATAAAGACAGCGTGGTGTCCAAGCTGACCGGCGGTCTGGCCGGCATGGCCAAGGCCCGCAAGGTAAAAGTCCTGACCGGCGTCGGCGAATTCGCCGATCCGCATCACCTGACGGTCCGCGGCGACGATGGCCAGAGCCAGACCGTCGCCTTCGGCTCTGCCATCATCGCGGCGGGCAGCCAGTCGGTCAAACTGCCTTTCCTGCCGGACGATCCGCGCATTGTCGATTCCACGGGCGCATTGCTGCTGGCCGGCATTCCCAAGAACATGCTGATCGTCGGCGGCGGCATTATCGGCCTCGAAATGGGCACGGTGTACTCCGCCCTGGGCGCGCGGCTGGATGTCGTCGAGATGCAAAGCGGCCTGATGCTGGGCGCGGACCGCGATATGGTCAAGGTCTGGGAAAAGATGAATGCCAAGCGTTTCGATCGCATCATGCTCGATACCCGCACCGTATCGGCCGAGGCGCGCGAAGACGGCATCTGGGTCGGCTTCGAAGGCAAGAACGCCCCGGCCGAACCTCAACGCTACGATCTGGTGCTGCAGGCCGTGGGCCGCACGCCCAACGGCAAGAAGATAGGCGCCGACAAGGCGGGCGTGGCGGTTACCGACCGTGGCTTCATCGAAGTCGACAAACAGATGCGCACCAACGTGCCGCATATCTATGCCATCGGCGACATCGTCGGCCAACCCATGCTGGCGCACAAGGCGGTGCATGAAGGCCACGTCGCGGCGGAAGTCATCGCCGGCCAGAAATCGTTCTTCGATGCGCGTGTAATCCCTTCGGTGGCTTATACCGATCCTGAAGTCGCCTGGGTCGGCCTGACGGAAGACGAGGCGAAGAAGGAAGGCATCGCCATCCAGAAGGGCCTGTTCCCCTGGGCGGCTTCGGGCCGCGCCATCGCCAATGGGCGGGACGAGGGCTTTACCAAGCTGCTGTTCGACGCCGAGACCCATCGCGTCCTGGGTGGCGGCATCGTCGGCACCCACGCGGGCGACCTGATCGGCGAGGTGGCGCTGGCCGTCGAAATGGGCGCCGATGTGGTGGATATCGGCAAGACCATCCATCCGCACCCGACCTTGGGCGAGTCCATAGGGATGGCTGCCGAAGTGGCCGAAGGCAGTTGCACCGACCTTCCACCCGCAAGGCGCAAGTAATATCGCCGATGCATTGGGCGATGGCAACACCCGGCAGGTGCTACTATCAGCACCTGCCGTCTTTGTTTTGATGAGTTCGTATTTCTATGTCCCTACCCGCACCCGGCGAAGGCGCCCCACTGCAAGAGTGGTTGAGCTATCTTGAGTCTTTACATGCCAAACCCATAGACCTCGGACTGGACCGCATCAAGGCGGTCGCCGGCAAGCTGGGGCTGGCCTCGCCCTTCGTGAAGATCACCGTGGGCGGCACCAATGGCAAGGGATCCACCTGCGCCATGCTTGAAGCCATGCTGTTGGCCGCAGGGTACAAGGTCGGTCTGTACACGTCTCCGCATCTGGTGGACTTCAACGAACGCATACGCGTGAACGGTGAGTTCGCCACCGACCAACGGATCATCGAGCAGTTCCGCCGGATCGACGAGGGCAGGGGCGATATTACGCTCAGCTATTTCGAGTTCGCCACTCTGGCGGCGCTCTTGTTGTTCGAGCAGGAACAGGTGGATGTCGCGGTGCTTGAAGTCGGCCTGGGCGGGCGGCTGGATGCGACCAATATGGTCGATACGGACTGTGCCATCATTACCAGCGTGGATATCGATCACACTGAATATCTGGGCGACACGCGCGAAAAAATAGGGTGGGAGAAAGCGCATATTTTCCGCCCGGGACGTCCAGCGATCTGCGCCGATCCCATGCCGCCGCAGACCATTGCCGACTACGCGCAGGAGATCGGGGCTGACCTGTGGCTGTTCGGCAAGGATTTCAATTATTCCGGCGACCGCCAGCAATGGGCCTATGGCGGCCGCGGCCAACGGCGCAGCGGCCTGGCTTACCCCGCACTGCGCGGCGCCAATCAATTGCTGAATGCGTCCGCGGCGCTGGCGGCGCTGGAAGCCTTGCGTCCCAGGCTTGCAGTGCCGCAGCAGGCAGTGCGACTAGGCTTGGCGCAAGTGTCTTTGCCCGGCCGCATGCAAATACTGCCCGGCACGCCGGCCATTGTCCTGGACGTCGCCCACAATCCGCATGCTGCGGCCGCCTTGGGACAAAGCCTGGACAGCATGGGGCACTTCCCGCATACCCACGCCGTCATCGGCATGCTCAATGATAAGGACATTCCCGGTGTGCTGGCCAAGATGGTGCACCGGGTCGACCGCTGGTACTGCACCAGCTTGCCGGGCCCGCGCGGCACGTCCGGCGCCGACTTGGCCGACGCTGTGCGTCGGGCCGTCTCTGGGATGGCGGGGCTGCGCTCCAAGCACGAAACTGACGAACATGCGCAGAGCGCGCAAGCGGGCCCGGACAACGAGGGCGGCCACGCAAAGCCAGGCGTGCGGCCGGTCGCACCGCCTGCCGTAGCCGTCGATACGGTAAGTATTGCCAGTTTTGATAATCCGGTACAAGCATTTACCGAGGCACGGAAACAAGCCAGTGAGAATGATAGAATTCTCGTGTTTGGGTCTTTTGCGACCGTCGGCCCGATTCTGGACGCGCTGGGCCGCAAGGCCCTATAGATCGGCAGGCCGCAGTCGCGGCTCGCATTCAAGATAGGTTTTTTGCTCCATGGGATTGTTCTCTAGAAACGAGCCTGCATCAGGAGCCGGGCGTCGCCAGGCTTCACGCTCCTCCTTATCCAGCGAGGCTCAGGCCAGCGAACTTCGCGGTCGCGCCAGACGCCGCCTGATTGGCGCATTGGCGCTGGTGTTGGCGGCGGTCATTGTCGTTCCCATGCTTTTTGATTCGTCAGAACCGCTGGAACAGGCCAGTGCGCCGGTCG
>JAEWEH010000439.1 GCA_023389535.1 Pseudomonadota bacterium | reverse complement strand
GGCTTCGGTTTCGCCAACGAATACGACATCGAGCGCAAGTTTCGCGAAACCCGGCTCTACCAAGTCGCGCCGATTTCCACTAATCTCATCTTGTCTTATGTAGCGGAACACGTGCTGGGCCTGCCCCGCTCGTTCTGACCCACGATGCCAGGCCCGCCGATGCCGCAGCCGTCGTCGGCCGAGCAGGCGGGCGGCCCGCCGGGCCGCATCGAACCATCCATCCATAATGACGGCGCTCCGGCCGCAAGGCCGGGCGCATCACTGACCGATACGACACCTCAAGGATCCACCATGGCAGATTCGACCTTGTCCCATCCCAGCGCCGCCCTCGCGGAATTCGCCGCTCAACTGGCCTACGAGGACATCCCCGCGGCAGTCCTGCGCCGCACGGAAGACCTGATGCTGGACTGCCTGGCGTCCGTGCTGGCCGGTTCCAGCGCACGCCCCGTGCAGGCCATCGCCAAGTTCGCCGACGCCATGGGGCCCACTAGCGGACCCTCGGAAAACATGGTGGTCCGGCGGGGCAGCAGCCCGCTGTTCGCGGCCATGGTCAATGCGGCCGCGGCACATATGGTGGAACAGGATGACGTTCACAATGGTTCCGTGTTCCATCCCGCGGCGGTCGTCTTCCCACCTGCCATCGCCGCCGCGCAGGCGCTGGGCCGCAGCGGCAAAGACCTTCTGACGGCCAGCGTGGCCGGCTACGAGGTCGGCATACGGGTGGGCGAATTCCTGGGCCGGTCGCACTACAAGATTTTCCATACCACGGGCACCGCCGGCGCCCTCGCTGCCGCCGTCGCAGTCGGCCGCCTGCTGAACCTGAACCCGCAGCAAATGCTGCACGCCCTGGGTTCGGCGGGCACGCAGGCAGCAGGCTTGTGGGAATTCCTGCGCGATGCGGCCGACTCCAAGCAGTTGCATACCGCGAAGGCGGCGGCCAATGGCCTGACGGCCGCGTACCTGGCGCAAGAAGGCTTCACCGGCGCGCAACGCATCCTGGAAGGCGCGCAGGGGATGGCCGCGGGCATGTCCAGCGATGCGGATCCGGCCAAGCTGACCGACCGCCTGGGCACGCGCTGGACGGTGCTGGAAACCTCTTTCAAATATCACGCCTCGTGCCGGCACACCCACCCTGCCGCCGATGCCTTGTTGTCATTGGTGCAGGCCCATGGCCTGTCGGTCGACGATATCGCATCGGTCTGCGCACGGGTACATCAGGGCGCGATCGACGTCCTGGGCCCGGTGGTCAATCCGGCCACCGTCCACCAGTCCAAGTTCTCGATGGGAACAGTACTGGCCCTGATCGCCCAGCACGGGCGGGCCGGCCTGCCCGAGTTCGACGCAGCGCTCAATGATCCGGCGGTCGCTTCCTTCCGCGAGCGTGTGCGCATGGAGCTGGACGAGGAGGTCGACACCGCGTATCCCGCGCAATGGATAGGCAAGGTCAGCGTACGCACGCGGGACGGACGCGAACTTTCCGCGCGGGTGGATGAACCCAAAGGGGATCCCGGCAACACCTTGTCGCGCTCCGAACTGGAGGACAAGGCCTCGCGCCTGGCCACTTACCGCAATGCGGCCAGCAAGGAAGAAGCCGGACAACTGATCCAGCGCGTCTGGAACCTGGCCGATACGGACATGGTGGGGCGTTTCATAGGCTAGCCCACGCGCTGCAAGGACGCTACGCCAAGGCCTGTTTCTGGCTGTCGATCAGTTGCTCAACACCTCGTTGCGCCAGGTCCAGCAAAGCGTCCAGCGCCGCTCTGTCGAAGGTTTGCCCTTCCGCCGTACCCTGCACCTCGACGAAATGGCCGGCACCCGTCATGACGATGTTCATATCGGCCCCGCAACCCGAATCCTCGGGATAATCCAGGTCCAGCACCGGCTGCCCGCCCACCAGGCCGACCGATACGGCCGCCACATGATCCAGAATGGGGTCGAGGTCCAGCGCGCCTTGCTGCAGCAGCCCGCGCACGGCCAGGGCGGCTGCCACCCAAGCGCCGGTGATACTGGCGCAGCGTGTGCCGCCATCGGCCTGGATCACGTCGCAATCCAGATGCAGCGTGCGCTCGCCCAGTGCGGACAGGTCAAACACCGCCCGCAGGCTGCGCCCTATGAGGCGCTGGATTTCCTGCGTACGCCCGCTTTGCTTGCCGCGTGCCGCCTCGCGGTCTGAACGCGTATGGGTCGACCGGGGCAACATGCCGTATTCGGCGGTGACCCAACCCTGGCCCTTGCCCTTCAGGAAGGGCGGCACTTTGTCCAGCACACTGGCATTGCACAATACATGGGTATCGCCCGCCTTGATGAGCACCGAGCCCTCGGCATGCCGCGTATATCCCGTGACGATGGACAAAGGCCTGAGTTGCGCCGGTTGGCGCCCGGAGGGCCGGACTGCTAGACTGCCTGAAATGACGGACTCGGACAAGAAACACCTCTTTGAAAATATAAAATTCGTGCGTTGCCGCCGCGACCTTGACGCAACGCGCTAGACGGGGATTTTCTCATGAAGCCGCCAGAGGCGCGCCTTCCCCCTACAATAGGGGTTCTACATCAACATCTGCATGGGAATCATTACATGATACGCAGCATGACGGCCTTTGGCAGTGCCAGGTCTGAATCGGCGCATGGCGCCGTCACCGTGGAATTGCGTAGCGTCAACAGCCGATTCCTGGACATCAACTTCCGGCTCCCGGAAGATCTGCGCATGGTGGAAGGCCCCCTGCGGGAACTGTTGGGGCAAAGCCTGAAGCGCGGGAAGATCGATGTCCGTGTCAATTACTCGCGTACAGAAGGCCGTGTCCGGCCAGCCCTGGACGATGAGCTGCTGATCTGGGCGTCTGCCCAATTGGACACCGCAAGGCGCATTATTCCCGATGTGGTCGCACCCCGTCTGGGCGAACTGCTGTCCCTGGCGGGAAATGCAGAGAGTAGCGGACTGGATGCCGAGGCCTGGTCGGCGATGTGCATGGATGCCGCGCAGCTGGCGGTGGCCGAATTGCAAGCGGCACGCGAACGCGAAGGCCAGCGGCTGGCGGACATGATGCTGGACTGCGCGCGCGGCGTGGGACAAATCGTCGACGCCGTGGAGCAGGACCTGCCTATGCTGCAGGCCGATCACCAGGAAAGAATCGCCAGTAAGCTGCGCGATGCGTTGACCGCAGCCAGCCCCGAAGGTTATGCACAGATCAGCGGCGCCGAACTGTCTGCCCGCATTGCCCAGGAAGCCTCGCTGTTCGCCTTGCGCATCGACGTCGCCGAAGAACTGTCACGCTTGCGTTCACATATTGCCGAACTTACGCATTTGCTCGGCGATGATGGGCAAGCCAGCACCGGCAAGAAAGGCTGCGGCAGCGCCGGCAAACGGCTGGATTTCCTGTTCCAGGAAATGAACCGTGAAGCCAATACGCTGGGCTCCAAAGCGGGCGCACTCAGCGTCACCCGCGCCGCCATCGACCTGAAGCTCTTGATAGAACAGATGCGCGAGCAGGCGCAGAATATCGAGTGACGCCCCAAAGGGGTATGACCCCCAGGGCCCATTGACGGGCCCTAGTCCACCCGCAAGCCCATTCGCCCGGTCAACGCCCCGAACCGGGCAATGTCCCGCTGCACCCGCTCCTGAAAGACTGCGGGCGAATCCGCGGCGGGGTCATAGCCCGTCTGCGCTAGCGCCCGCAAGTTATCCGGGCGATGCAGAATGCGGCCAATGACAGCATTCAAATGCGCAATCACCGCGGGCGGCGTCCCGGCAGGTGCCAACAGCCCATGCCACTGATTCAGTTCGTAGCCCGGCATGCCCTGCTCGG
>JAEWEH010000409.1 GCA_023389535.1 Pseudomonadota bacterium | reverse complement strand
CGGTAGCGTCCCGCCATGAAATCATCGTCGCGGATATTGGCCGTCTTGGCGACCAGGCCGCCCACGTCAATCCGCGAACCTGCGCCAAACACGATGCCATTCGGATTGACCAGCATGACGGTGCCATTGGCATTCAGGCTGCCATAAATGGCCGAAGGGTCGTTGCCGACCACGCGGTTCAGCGTGACGCTTTGGCTGCCAGGCTGATTGAAGTTAACCGTCTCGCCGGACTTGATGCCGAATTGCTGCCAATTGATGATGGCTTTGTCGCTGGCCTGGTTGATATTGACCGTATTCGGACCGTGATCGATGCTGGCCGTCCCGGCAACCACTTGCCCCCCCGAGGGATTGGCCTGTGCTCCGCCCGACAGCATGGACCCGATCAGGACCGCGAGTGTGCTGAGCGCCGGCGCGGCATGCGCGCGCTGGCCTCGGTGGCGGTAAGTGCTGCGGGAGGCTATGCCGGCCGAACGCTTGCCCATGCGGGCTGCATCGCGCTTTGTCATGATGGGGTCTCTTTTTTGGAGCTTAGAAGTAGGTCGAGATACTGAAGAAAATACGGGGGTTCTTGTTGTTTTGCGTGCCCACCACCGGATTGATGGGTTTGGCGATTTCCACGGTGGCAAATAGTTTTTTGCTCAGGTTGGCACGCATGCCCGCCCCGAAAGAAGAGAGGGAGGCGCGCTCGAGCGCGGGCGCATCTTTGTGCGTCCACAGCTTGCCCCCATCGATGAAGCCATACAGGTGCGATCCGTGGGGCAGGAAGCTGTTGGGCAAGGCGTAGCGCACTTCCAGCAACGCGGCGATGCCTTTGTCGGCGGACATTTCGCCGTAGTCGTAGCCCCGTCCGAAGCTGCCGCCGCCCAGGGCGAACTCTTCACTGGCCAGCAGCTTGTGCGGGGAGTACTGGCCCGCCAGCGCCGCCACCAGGCTGAAGTTCTCGCTGATCTGCTGCAGACGGGTGATCTCGGCCGTAACCTTGAAGAAGTCACTGCGGCCATCGGCGCGAGAGGCCAGCGGAGCCCCGTTTTCGGTGGCGCCCAAGCCATGCAGGCCCTGATGCAGGGTGCCGCGCACAGCGGTTATGCCGTTCCAGCTGTCGGTGCGATCGTAGCTCAGGCCCAGGCGCGCAATGCGCAAGCGGTCGCGCGTGAACGCCGTTTGCAGGATGTCGGTGCTGACATCCCGGGCTTCGAATTGCCCCATCAGGCGCAAATTCTGCAAGCGCGACCGGATCACGGGATGGGTCACCGTCGCGGTATAGGCGTAGACATCGCTTTCGACATCGAGGTCTTCCAGCTCACGGCCGGGAAGGCTGTTGGCGTAGGCCGCGTTCAGGCCCAGCGTGGTGCCGCTGTCGTTCAGCAGCATGTCGTATCCGGCGTTCACCGATTTGCTGCGGCTGAAGGGGTTGCTGATACGGCCGCTCACGGTCAGGCGGTCGGCGCGCCCGCCGATGGAATTGAGCGACACGCTGCCCACCAGTTCGCCCGATCCCAGGTAGGGCGAATTGCGGTTGTCGACACCCAGCGAGGCATCGACCAGCTTGCGCTCGCTGCGCACGACCAGGATGGAGCCGCCGGTTTCAGTGGGCGACGGTTCCAACGTCGCGCGCACAGCCAGGCCGGGCAAGTCATTGGCCAGCAGCAATTGGCGTTCAATTTCAGCCACGCTGACCGGCCGCATGCCGCGGATGCGATTGACCAGCTTTTCAACGGCCGCGCGAGCCGGCCCGATATCGCCGTCATAGGTGACGGCTGAAATAAAGCCTTCGACCACGACAATGCGGAAACGGCCGTCTTCGATGGTTTGTTCGGGCACGATGACGCGTGTCGTGACATAGCCGTCGCCCCGGTATCGCAGCTCGATCTGGTTGGCCACCTGGAAGGCTTCGGCAACCGTGATGCGTGTGCCCAGCAACTTCTCGTACAAGGGCAACAGCTGGTCCGGCGAGTAGTGCGTGACCCCTTCGATATCCAGTACGCGCAGCGTGAAGTTGAGTTGTTCCGCGCCTGCGGGGGCCTGGGTGGCTTGCCCTTCAGGTACGGCAACGCGCGGGACGGCAGGAGCCTTGGTTGGCATGGCTGGCTCGGGTACTTCGCGGCCGGGCTCGGCTGCCGACGGCAGTTGTAGGGGCAGCGTTTGTCCCGTCGCAGGCGCCGCGGCGGCCAACATCAGCGAGAGTGGTAACAGGCTTTGTTTGATGAGTCGATGAGCAATCGGCCAAATGGCGTCGGCCATACGGAAGTGGAGCGGTACTTGAGCGAGTAAGCGAGGCATGGAAAGCGGCTGTAAGCCGTGGTGTAGTGCGCGGGAAGTCCGCTAATTACATAGATTTCCATTTTGTTACGCAATATTTTTTTTGTAATAGCCTCGACGATTTTCTCAATTGACATGCAGACGACACGCTTCGCTTCCCAGGAAATATCTACCCTTGAAATAGGGGTGTTACTGGGCGAGGATGGAGTGAAAAAATTTGGCTTGCCATGCACGTGTTGTGCAGCTGCTACAGCGGTGACAAGCAAAACGGCCGCCCGGATGCCGTGATAGGCGGGCGGCCGAGTTCGGCGTAAGGGGGTGGACGCAGTTTCCGCCTTGGCCTTTATTCCAGCCTATCGGGAACTGCGTCTGTGTGCAGGCTCACGCCAGCTTGGCCAATTGCGCCTGTACTTTCAGCAGCGTTTCCGAAAATTGCGCCACACGCGCCTTTTCCTGTTCTACCACAGCAGCCGGGGCCCTTTCGATGAAGCTGGCATTCGACAGCTTGCCATTCGCCTTGGCGATTTCCCGTTCAAGAAGTTCCACTTCCTTGCCCAGGCGCAGCCGTTCGGCCTCCACGTCAATCTCCACATGCAGCATCAATTGCGTAGCGCCTATCACCTGCACAGGGGCGCCGACCTGCGGAAGATGATCGACAATGTCCACATTCTCCAGCCGCGCCAGCGCTGCAAGGTAAGGCGCGTTGGCCGACAGTACAGAACGATCCCCCTGCGCCACCAAGGGCACCTTCTGACCAGGCGACAGATTCATTTCGCCACGCAGCGCGCGTACTGCCTCCACCTGCGCTTTCAGCTCGGCCACCTGCGCTTCGGCGCCTGTGTCGATCCGGTCCGGATCCGATACGGGATAGGGCTGTATGCACAGGCTGGTTTGCGCATTCGCTTCGCGCTTGCCCGCCACCACAGAGACTTTCTGCCACAGCTCTTCAGTAATGAAGGGCATGATCGGGTGGATCAGGCGCAGCACAGTTTCCAGCACCCGAATCAGCGTGCGGCGGGTGCCCAACTGCTGAGCGGCGTTGCCCTGCTGGATCTGTACCTTGGCCAGTTCCAGGTACCAGTCGCAATATTCGTCCCAGACGAAATGGTAAATGGCGTTGGCGATGTTATCGAAGCGATAGTCGTCGAAACCTCGCGCTACATCGCTTTCCAGGCGCTGCAGCTGGCTGATGATCCAGCGGTCGACGAAAGACAGCTCGTCCTCGCCCGCAGCCTGCTCCAGGGGATGGCCTTCCGTGTTCATCAGCACAAAGCGCGTAGCGTTCCACAGCTTGTTGCAGAAATTGCGATAGCCTTCGCAGCGCTTCAGGTCGAAATTGATATTGCGACCCAGTGTGGCGTAGGCCGCCATGGTGAAGCGTAGCGCATCGGTGCCATAGGCGGGAAAGCCCTGGGGATAATCCTTACGGGTGCGCTTCTCTATGCTGGCCGCCTGGCGCGGGTTCATCAGACCCGTGGTGCGCTTGGCGACCAGTTCGTCGATCTGGACGCCGTCGATCAGGTCGACCGGGTCTATCGTATTGCCCTTGGACTTGCTCATCTTCTTGCCTTCGAGGTCGCAGATGAGGCCATGGACGTAGACGTCGCGGAAGGGGACTTTGCCCGTCATGTGCATGCTCATCATGACCATGCGGGCAACCCAGAAGAAAATGATGTCAAAACCGGTGACCAGCACACTGGACGGCAGATAGCGGTCCAGGTCCGGGGATTCTTCCGGCCAGCCCAGGTCGGTAAAAGGCACCAGCGCGGAAGAAAACCAGGTGTCCAGCACGTCCGGGTCGCGCGTCAGCGGCCCTTGCACCCCGACGGCATCGGCCTTTCGGCGCGCGTCTGCCTCGTTCCTGGCCACGAATATCTGGCCGTCTTCGGAATACCAGGCGGGGATCTGGTGTCCCCACCACAACTGGCGCGAAATGCACCAATCCTGGATTTTCTCCAGCCATTGGTTGTAGGTTGTCGTCCAGTTTTCGGGATAGAACTTGATGCGGCCGTCGGCCACCACTTCCAACGCGACCTCGGTGATGCTCTTGCCGGGATGCAGCGTGCCGGCCGGGGCGGGCTTGCTCATGGCTACGAACCACTGATCCGTCAGCATGGGTTCGATGACGGTGTTGGTGCGATCGCCGCGTGGCACCATGAGCTTATGCGGCTTGATGCTGTGCAGTAGTTCCTGCGCCTGCAGGTCTGCCACGATCTGCTTGCGCGCCTCGTAGCGATCCATGCCGCGGTAGGCGGCGGGGGCGGTGTCGGCAATATGAGCGTCCAGGGTCAGCACACTGATCATGTCCAGACCATGGCGCTGACCCACCGCGTAGTCGTTGAAGTCGTGCGCCGGGGTAACCTTGACCACGCCGGTGCCGAATTCACGGTCCACGTAGTCGTCGGCGATGACCGGGATCTGGCGCCCCACCAAAGGCAGGGTGACCGTCGCGCCGATCAGATGCGCGTAGCGTTCGTCTTCGGGGTGCACCATGACCGCTACGTCGCCCAGCATGGTCTCGGGCCGGGTAGTGGCGACGACCAGGTATTCCATATCGCCCGCGGGCGTGGTCAGCGGATACCGGATTTCCCACATCGAGCCGTCTTCTTCTTCGCTGACGACTTCCAGGTCCGACACAGCCGTGCCCAGCACGGGATCCCAATTCACCAGGCGCTTGCCCCGATAAATCAGACCCTGCTCGTGCAGGCGCACAAAAGTTTCCACCACGCCGCGCGACAGATTGTCGTCCATGGTGAAGTATTCGCGCGCCCAGTCGCAGGACGATCCCAGGCGGCGGAACTGTTCCGTGATGGCGCTGCCGGATTTCTGTTTCCATTCCCAGACTTTCTCGACGAACGCCTCGCGGCCCAGGTCGTGGCGGGATACGTTCTGTGCATCCAGCTGGCGCTCGACCACAATCTGCGTGGCGATGCCGGCGTGGTCCGTACCAGGCACGAAGACCGTATCGTCGCCCCGCATGCGATGGTAACGCACCAGGCCGTCCATGACCGTCTGGTTGAAGGCGTGACCCATGTGCAGCGTCCCAGTTACATTAGGCGGAGGAAACTGGACAACAAAGGGCTGGCTTTGGTGGCCGGGGGGCGGCGATACATGCTGGCCGCCGGCAAAGTAGCCACGGCGTTCCCATTCCGCATACCAGCGGGCTTCGATTTCTTGCGGCTCAAAGCTTTTTGACAGTTGTTCGGGTTCTTGCAATGCGGAATTCGTGGTCATGGTGTAAAAAGTAGATGCAAACCGCCGCAAAGCGGCGAAAGTCTGACTATATAGGAAACAGGAAATGCTTGTGTGGCGGGGCCATGTCATTCGACCGCCGGGCCTGCGGCCGGCGCGTCCCTTGCATATCCGGCCGGCGCCCCTGGCATAAACCCTTATTTTATGATGGAGTCGCATTCACGAGCATGTTAAAATGCCCGGTTAACATAAACTTTGCCAAAGTTATTGTTTTCATTGATGGTTTTGCTGCTTGCATGGTTTCGTTGCTTGCACGGTTTTTTAGCTTTGCTTGCAGTGCTTGCCGCCTTAATTGGTTTAGCGACCGGTTTAGCAACCCGGTCTAGCAATCCGATTTAGCAACCCGTCGTTTTAGCAACCCCGGTTTTTGCAACTCCATATTTTTTGCAATTTCAGGCCGTTTGCACGGCGCCGTATTACGAAACATTTGCGGCGCCTGGGCCGCGTTGCCTGATTCAACCACGGCGGGCAGGCCTGCGCAAGCATGCCGCCGTCTTATAAACTTTCTGGATTTTAAATGGCTATAGAACGCACTCTTTCCATCATCAAACCCGATGCCGTCGCCAAGAACGTAATCGGGCAGATCGTCGCTCGCTTCGAGCAGGCCGGCCTGAAGGTCGTTGCTGCCAAGCTGCAGCAACTGTCTCGCACCGACGCCGAGCGCTTCTACGCTGTGCACAAAGAGCGTCCCTTCTTCAAGGATCTGGTGGACTTCATGGTGTCCGGTCCGGTATTCGTGCAAGTGCTGGAAGGCGAAAATGCCATTCAGAAGAATCGCGAGCTGATGGGCGCCACCGACCCCAAGAAGGCCGATGCCGGTACGATACGCGCCGATTTTGCCGAAAGCATCGACGCCAATGCGGTGCACGGCTCCGACGCGGCCGAAACCGCCGCCGTGGAAATCGCTTTCTTCTTCCCGGAAAGCAACGTCTACAGCCGCTGATTGCCATGACTGCACGCGTTATTCACCGCGTCGATCCCATGTCGCCGAAGGAACCGATCAATCTTCTTGGGCTGGGCGCTGACCAGCTTGCCGATCTGGTCGCGCAATGGGGCGGCAAGCCCTTTCGCGCAAAGCAGCTGCAACGCTGGATACACCAGCGCGGCGCCGACTCTTTCGACGACATGACGGACCTGGCGCGTGAATTTCGCTTGCAGCTTGCAGAACACTGCTCGATTCATGCGCCCGCCGTATCAATCGAACAGCGTTCTACCGACGGCACGCGCAAATGGCTGTTCGATGTGGGCAAGAACAATGCCGTAGAAGCCGTCTTCATTCCCGAAGACGATCGCGGCACATTGTGCATATCCAGCCAGGCCGGGTGTACGGTCGCTTGCCCGTTTTGTTCGACCGGCTATCAAGGGTTCAACCGGAACTTGACGACCGCTGAAATCATAGGCCAGCTCTGGTATGCGCGCCGCGCCCTCCAGTCCGAGCCTGACAGCGCCCGCATCGGCGAGGCCGGCGGCGCCGCCCAGCCCACCCGCGTCATCAGCAACGTGGTCATGATGGGGATGGGCGAACCCTTATTGAACTACGATCAGGTGGTGGGCGCCTTGCGGCTGATGCTGGACGATAACGCCTATGGCTTGTCACGCAGGCGTGTCACCGTATCCACATCGGGCGTGGTGCCCATGATGGACCGGCTGGGCCGTGACTGTCCGGTTGCGCTCGCGGTGTCATTGCATGCGCCGAACGATGCATTGCGCGACAAACTGGTGCCATTGAATCGCAAGCACCCACTGGCTGAATTGCTGGCGGCCTGCAACCGCTATCTGGAACATGCGCCGCGGGATTTCATCACTTTCGAATACATCATGCTGGATGGCGTCAACGATGCCGACGAGCATGCCCGGGAACTCATAGAGATTGCCAAGCAGGTGCGCTGCAAGTTCAACCTTATTCCGTTCAATCCCTTTCCCCAATCCGGTTTGAAGCGTTCGCCCGCGGCGCGGGTACGGCTGTTCGCACAGCGCCTGATGGATGCAGGCGTGGTGACGACAGTGCGCAAGACGCGCGGCGACGATATCGCGGCCGCGTGCGGGCAATTGGCCGGCGATGTCAAAGACCGGACCCGCATCAACGAGCGCCTGCCGGATCGCGCGGTCATCTCCATTAACCAGGAGCGTGGATGAATCAACCCTTACTGAAGGAAGTCCAGCCGGACATCGAAACACCCGTGGCCAGCCAGGGCGTCGGGCCCACCTTACGTGGCCTGCGGGAAGCCAAGCGGCTTAGTCCCGGAGAAGTATCCGCCAGGCTCAAGTTTTCCGGCCGGCAACTTGAAGCCCTGGAAACCGAGCAGTGGGACAAACTCCCGGGCGGCATGTCCTTGCGGGGCTTCGTCAAGAACTATGGTCGTTTCCTGGGGGCCGACGTCGATGCCTTGCTGACCATGCTCGAGAATCAGGTCGGTGTGGCGGGCCCCAAGCCTATGCCGATCAGCAGTGCCCATTCTCTTGGGCCGGCCGACATGCCCGGCCAGGCCGAAGCACCGCAGCGTCCCTGGGGCTGGTTGATCATCATTCTCATCCTTTTGTTCATTGCAAGTTTCTATGCGATTGAACGCGGGTGGGTGCCCGATTCATGGCTGATATTTGATTGGCTGAAAGCCCTGAAAAAATGAATTCGCTTTCTGATTGCCATCCTTCTGACCAGCCCTTGTCCGTCGGGGCGGCACCCCGGCGCAAGACCCGGCAAGCGGTCGTGCGCTGGGGCGCCCATGCCGTGCCGGTAGGCGGCGATGCGCCTATCGTGGTCCAGTCCATGACCAACACCGATACCGCTGACGCCATCGCCACCGCCATACAGGTGCGCGATCTGGCGCAGGCCGGATCCGAACTGGTGCGCATTACCGTCAATACCCCTGAAGCAGCGCGCGAGGTACCCGCCATACGCGAACAGCTGGACCGCATGAACGTGTCGGTGCCTTTAGTCGGGGACTTCCACTATAACGGCCACAAGCTGCTCGCGGATTTTCCCGAATGTGCCCAGGCGCTGTCCAAATATCGCATCAACCCGGGCAACATGGGGGGCGGCAAGAAGCGCGACGACAATTTTGCCAAAATGATCGAAGTCGCATGCCGCTACGAAAAACCAGTGCGCATCGGCGTCAATTGGGGCAGCCTGGATCATGAATTGATGGCGCGCATGATGGACGACAACAGCCAGCGCGCCCAGCCTTGGGATGCGCAGGGCGTCATGCGCGACGCGTTGGTGGTGTCCGCCATCAGTAACGCGCAACGCGCTGAAGAACTGGGCCTGGCCCCGAACGCGATTTTGCTTTCCTGCAAAGTCAGCCACGTACAGGATCTCATTACGGTCTACCGCGATCTTTCCGCGCGCTGCGACTATCCCCTGCACTTGGGACTGACAGAAGCCGGTATGGGCAGCAAGGGCATCGTCGCCTCCACCGCGGCCCTGGCCGTGCTGCTGCAACAAGGCATAGGCGACACCATACGCATTTCACTGACCCCTGAACCGGGCGGCGACAGGCGGCGCGAAGTCATTGTCGCCCAGGAAATATTGCAAAGCATGGGCTTGCGGGCATTCACGCCGATGGTCGTGGCTTGCCCGGGTTGCGGGCGCACCAGTAGCACGGTCTTCCAGGAACTGGCCGACAGCATACAGACCTACCTGCGCGATCAAATGCCAATATGGCGCAATCGCTATCCCGGCGTCGAGCGCATGAACGTGGCCGTCATGGGTTGCGTGGTGAATGGTCCTGGTGAAAGCCGCCACGCCGACATCGGCATCAGCTTGCCGGGCACAGGTGAAGTGCCGACCGCACCGGTGTATATCGACGGGCAGCGCACAGTCACGCTCAAGGGTGAAGGCATCGCACAGGAATTCCAGGCCATCGTCGAACAGTATGTCGAGCGCCGCTATGGCGGCAACGAAAATAACAGGCGCGCTTGAAGCGCGAGCAACAACACTAATTTACCTATGACGCAGTCGTTTCAGAAGGTCCGTGCCCTGACCGGCATGAAAGATGTACTACCGGATACCAGCGCCGAATGGGAAAGCCTCGAGGCGACGGTGCGCGATTGGCTCGCCGCGTACGGCTATCGCAATATGCGCACACCCGTGCTGGAACTGACCCGCCTTTTTACACGGGGCATAGGCGAAGTGACCGACATCGTCGAGAAGGAAATGTATTCCTTCACCGATGCGCTGAACAACGAGCAACTGACCATGCGTCCGGAATTTACGGCCAGCATGGTACGCGCTTGCATCGAGCATAACTTGCTCTACGAGCGTCCGCATCGTGTCTATTCCATGGGCCCGGTGTTTCGCCACGAAAAGCCGCAACGCGGCCGCTACCGCCAGTTCCACCAGATCGACGTCGAGGCGCTGGGCTTTGCCGGCCCCGACATTGACGCCGAACTGATCGTCATGCTGGCGCGCCTGTGGAAACTGCTGGGGCTGACCGATATACGCCTGGAATTGAATTCGCTTGGCCAGGCGGAAGAAAGGGCGGCTCACCGGCAAGCACTGATCGATTACCTGGAACAGCACAAAAGCGTGCTCGACGAGGAAGCCTTGCGGCGCATGTACACCAACCCCTTGCGTGTGCTGGATACAAAAAACCCCGCCATGCAGGAAATGGCCAACAACGCGCCACGCCTGTTCGACTTTCTCGGTGCCGACTCGCTCGAACACTTCGAAGGGGTGTGCGCCCGGCTCGCCGACGCCGGTATTGAATACACACTGAACCCTCGATTGGTACGCGGCCTGGACTACTACAATCTGACGGTTTTCGAGTGGGTCACTGACAGGCTCGGCGCCCAGGGCACCGTTTGTGGGGGCGGGCGCTACGATGGCTTGTTCGAACTGCTGGGGGGCAAGCCTTCGCCGGCCGTCGGTTTCGCAATTGGCATGGAGCGATTGCTGGATCTGTGCGCGCAATCCGGGCAGGCGCCCGCAACGGCTGAATGCCAGATCTATATGGTGCACCAGGGGCCGCAAGCGCAGCGCAAGGCTGCTCAATTGGCAGAGGACTTGCGCGATGCGGGATTGCGTGTCATTGTCCATGCCGGTTCCGCAGGCTTCAAGGCGCAGTTCAAGCGCGCCGATGCCAGCGGCGCGCAGGCCGCCGTGATCATAGGCGGGAACGAGCTCGAAGCTGGCGCGGCTAGCGTCAAATGGCTGCGGCAGGCTGCGTCTGGCGACGAGACGATGTCCGGCCAGCAGGAGACGATTGCTTTCGATCGTTTGGTTACAGAGTTGAAATTAAAGGTTTGAGGCATGGCATACGATTTAGAAGAACAGGAAAAACTGGACGCCCTGCGTGCGTGGTGGGACCGCTATGGCACTTTGTGCGCCGTTCTGGTGTTTATCGTCGTGGCCGGCATAGCGGGGTGGCGAGGTTGGCAGTGGTACCAGGAACACAAGGCCGGTCAGGCCATGGGTTATTTTGAGGCACTCGAAAATGCCGCCGGGCAGCAAGGTGAAGACGCGGTGGCGCGCATCAAGGCGGCCAGCCAGACACTGCGCGATGACTTCTCCAAGTCCGGCTACACGTCTCGCGGCGTACTGGTTGCCGCACAAGCATTACAGGCGCGCAAGGACCTGGACGGGGCGCGCGAGCAGCTGGAATGGCTCGTCAAAAGTGGCGGCGACCCCGCATTGCTTCCTCTGGCCCGCCTGCGCCTGGCCGGCGTTCTGCTGGAGCAAAAGCAGTACGACCAGGCCTTGGCGCAATTGTCCAACGCCCCTGCGTCTTTTGCCGGCCTATACGCTGACCGGCGCGGGGATATCCTGCTTGCCCAGGGCAAGCAGGCCGACGCCAAGGCCGCCTGGGAGACCGCCATGAAGGAATTGGGCGCTGATCCGGTGGCGCAAATTGTTCAATTGAAGATCGATGCTTTAGGTGGAGCGTGATTCATGCAAATAGCCCTTACCCGCCGTATTCTGCGAAGTGCCGTGCTTGCCGTCAGCATGACGGCTCTTGCCGGTTGCTCCATGTTTTCCAGCAAGAATCCGCGTTACGAGCCTTCCCCGCTGACTGAATACCCCGCAGGCGTATCCGCCCGCGTTCTATGGTCGGCGTCCCTGGGCAGTGGCAGCGGCTATGGTTTCATCCCCGTAGTGGTGGGCGATTCCGTCTATGCAGCCACGCCCAACGGCAGGGTCAGCAAATTGGATCTGGGCAGCGGCCGGGTCCAGTGGCAAACCAGCGTAGACAAGGCTTTGTCTGCCGGTGTGGGTTCCGATGGCCGGACCACGGCGGTTGCCGCGGGCGATGGCGCCGTCATCGCTTTTGACGATCAAGGCAAGGAAAAATGGCGCAGCAATGCCACCAGCGCCGTGAATATCCCTCCGGCGGTAGGCGCTGGCGTGGTGGTGGTGCGCAGTAGCGACTACCGCATTCAAGCCTTCGACGAGGCCACCGGCGAGCCGCGCTGGAACGTTCAGCGGCCGGGCCCGGCGCTGGCGCTGAAGACCAACATGCAGATGTTGATTCTTGATGGGCTGCTGATATCCGGCTTGCCGAACGGGCGCATCATGGCGATCGACGCAAGCACCGGCAACATCCAGTGGGAAGGCACAGTGTCCGTGTCGCAGGGCGCAACCGATCTCGAACGCATCAGCGACGTGGTCGGCACGCCGCAAGTGCAGGGGCCTTTGCTGTGCGCCGTCACCTATCAGGGGCGCATCATGTGCTTCGACATCTCGCAGGGCGGTCGCCCGGTCTGGGAACAGCACTTTTCCAGCAGCACCGGCATGGCGACCGATCCGCAACATGCTTATGCGGCGAATCAGCGTGACACGGTGTACGCCTACGACCTGACGGACGGCCACGAAGTCTGGAAGCAGGACGCATTGCGCAATCGCCGCTTGTCGGCGCCCGCGGTGGTCCCGCAGGCGGTCGCCGTGGGCGATTTCGAAGGCTACGTGCACTTTTTATCGCGCAGCGATGGCCATCTGCTGGGCCGCCTGCAAGTAGGCGGTGGCAGCATCATCTCGCCGCTGGTCGCGACCCAGCGCGGTGTGCTGGTGCAGACCGGCGGCGGGAATCTGGTTCTGGTTGGTACGAATTGAACAATATTGCTTTAAAGCCGGTGGTTGCCCTGGTGGGACGCGCCAATGTGGGCAAATCCACCTTATTTAACCGGATCACCCGGTCGCGCGCCGCGCTGGTCGCCGATTTTTCCGGCCTCACGCGCGACCGCCATTATGGCGAAGGGCGGGTCGGCCGGCATCCGTTCATCGCCGTGGACACAGGCGGCTTCGAACCGGTAGCCAAGGACGGCATCCTGCTCGAAATGGCGCGCCAGACGCAGCAGGCGATTGCCGAGTCCGATGTGGTCATTTTCCTGGTCGATGCCAGGGCCGGCATCAATGCACACGACCACGAAATCGCGCGTCTGCTGCGCAAGACAGGACAGCGGATATTCCTGGCTGTCAATAAAGCCGAAGGGATGCGCTATGGTTCAGCCGCCAGCGAATTCCACGAACTGGGCCTGGGCGAGCCTTACCCCATCTCGGCGTCGCATGGCGACGGCGTGGTGGATCTGATCGAGCGGGCATTGTCCTTCCTGGACGTGGACGACGAAGCAGGATCCGATGCCGAAAGTTCTGAGGCCGACGCGGAATTCGACTCTCAGCAAGACATCGCCGATGAATTCGGGGGCCTGGATGATGATGGCGAAGGGCGCGGTGAAGCCGATGCGCACCTTCATCGCATCAAGCTGGCTATCGTGGGGCGGCCCAATGTGGGCAAGTCCACGCTCATCAATACACTGCTGGGCGAAGAACGCGTCATTGCCTTCGACTTGCCGGGCACCACGCGCGATGCCATCGAGATCGACTTCGACCGCGGCGGTGTGGGCTACACCCTGATCGATACGGCAGGCTTGCGCCGGCGCGGCAAGGTGTTCGAGGGCATAGAAAAATTTTCCGTCATCAAGACATTGCAAGCCATTGAGG
>JAEWEH010000339.1 GCA_023389535.1 Pseudomonadota bacterium | reverse complement strand
CCGCCGCGGGCTTGCTGCTGGGAGCCGTCCTGTTGTGGCCCGCCGGGACGCGGCGGGCCACAGGCGCTTAGGCCTTAATCAACAGGGCTCTAGTCGGCGCGATAGTTGGGTGCTTCCTTGGTGATCTGCACGTCGTGCACGTGGGATTCCCGCACGCCCGCCGCGGTGATCTCGACGAATTCGGCCTTGTTGCGCATTTCCTCGATGGAGGCGCAGCCGCAATAACCCATGGAAGCCCGTATGCCGCCGATCAATTGATAGATGATGGCAATGACGCTGCCCTTGTAGGGCACGCGGCCTTCAATGCCTTCCGGCACCAGCTTGTCGACGTTGTTGGCCGGATCCTGGAAGTAGCGGTCGGCCGAACCGTCGGCCATGGCGCCCAGGCTGCCCATGCCGCGATACGATTTGTAGGAGCGCCCCTGGAACAGCACGACTTCGCCGGGCGATTCTTCGGTGCCGGCGAACATGCCGCCCATCATGCAGGCGGAAGCGCCCGCCGCCAAGGCCTTGGCGATGTCGCCCGAATAGCGTATGCCGCCGTCGGCGATCAGCGGAACGCCGGTGCCTTCCAGGGCTTCCGAGACATCCGCGATGGCGGTGATCTGCGGCACCCCCACCCCCGCCACGACGCGCGTGGTGCAGATGGAACCGGGCCCTATGCCGACCTTGACGCAGTCGGCGCCGGCTTCGACCAAGGCCCTGGCTGCTGCCGCCGTGGCGATGTTGCCGCCGATGACCTGGATCTTCGGGTAATTCTTTTTGACCCAGCGCACGCGTTCTATGACGCCCGCCGAATGGCCGTGCGCCGTATCGACGACAATGACGTCCACGCCGGCATGGGCGAGCTTTTCGACGCGCTCTTCAGTGCCTTCGCCCACGCCGACCGCTGCGCCCACGCGCAGCTGACCCTGGTGGTCTTTCGAAGCGCTGGGGTGTTCGGTGTTCTTGACGATGTCCTTGACGGTCGCCAATCCGCGCAACTGGAATTGGTCGTTGACGATCAGCACGCGTTCCAGGCGATGCTTGTGCATCAGCGCCTGCGCCTCGTCCAGTGTTGCGCCTTCCTTCATGGTGATCAGGCGTTCTTGCGGCGTCATGACGTCGCGCAGCGGAACGTCCAGGCGATCTTCGAAGCGCAAGTCGCGGTTGGTGACGATGCCGACCAGCTTGCCGGCTTCGACCACAGGCAAGCCCGAGATGCCATGCTGGCGTTGCAGGGCGATGGCGTCGCGCACCTTCATGGTGGGCGTAACGGTGACCGGATCGATGACAATGCCGAATTCATGGCGCTTGACGCGTGCCACTTCGCGCGCCTGTTCGTCGGCGCTAAGATTCTTGTGGATGATGCCGATGCCGCCTTCCTGTGCCATGGCGATGGCCAGGCGGGCTTCCGTCACCGTATCCATGGCGGCCGAAACCAGCGGGATGTTCAGGGTGATGTCGCGCGTGAAACGGGTGGCAAGGGATGTGTCGCGAGGCAGTATTTCAGAATACGCCGGCACCAGCAACACATCGTCGAAGGTAAGCGCTTTTTTTATGAGACGCATGAACGGGCTCCGTGCAAAGCAAGATTATACGCCAATGCCTGGGTTTTTTCCCCTTGCTGCCTTGACCAGCACTAATGCAAGCGGGCAACCCGAACGGCGCCTCGCCGTTGTCGACGCTTCCATCCCTATAAAGCTTATGCGTCTGATGGAGGAACGCGTCGACACCGACAGCACAGTACCAGCCGGTTACCCCAACCAGACCCGCGCGTTGCGGAACATGCGCAGCCAGGGACTGTAGCCGCCATGCGGGCTGTGCAGGCCGCCGCTGTCCTGGTCGCCCCAGCGTTCCGGCGCCCAGGACATCATCACATTGCGGGTCACCCGTTCCGGGTGCGGCATCATGACGGTGAAACGCCCGTCCGCGGTCGTGACACCGGTCAGCCCCTGCGCGCTGCCGTTGGGGTTGTACGGATATTGTTCGGTACGCGCGCCGCGGTGGTCGACGTAATACAACGCGCCATGCACGCGCGCCGGATCGCCTTGGCTGGCGAAGTTGGCATAGCCTTCGCCGTGAGCCACCGCCACCGGCACGCGAGTGCCGGCCATGCCCTGCATAAACAAAGAAGGCGTCTCGGGGATCTCGACCAGCGACAAGCGGGCTTCGTATTTCTCGGACAGGTTGCGCGTGAAGCGCGGCCAGTGCTCGGCGCCAGGAATCATGCTGGCCAGGGCCGCCATCATCTGGCAGCCGTTGCAGACGCCCAATGCAAAGGTGTCCGGCCGCGCAAAGTATTCTGCGAATTGCTCGGCCAGGCGGTCGTTGTAGCGTATGGTGCGCGCCCATCCTTCGCCTGCGCCCAGCACGTCGCCATAACTGAAGCCGCCGACCGCGACCATGCCCTGGACATCCGACAGCTTGGCTCTGCCAGCCAGCAGGTCAGTCATGTGCAGGTCCAGCACCTCGAACCCCGCCTTGTCGAAGGCCCAGGCCATTTCGACCTGGCTATTGCAACCTTGCTCGCGCAGCACGGCCATGCGGGGACGCTTGCCAGTGGCGATGAAAGGCGCGGCGATATCCTCCTGGGGATCGAAAGACACTACGGGGCTGAGGCCCGGGTCGTCCTTGTCCTGCCACACATCGAATTCCGCTTGCGCGCAGGCGGGATTGTCGCGCAGCGCCATGATGCGCCGCGACACTTCGGCCCATTGCTGGCCGAGCTCCATGCGCCCCTTTTGATAAATGCATTTGCCGTCGCGGTAGATCTGGATCTCATCCCGCGTATTCAAGCCGCCCAGAACATGGGAATGCGCCGACAGCCCGGCGGCGCGCAGCCGCTGCATGACCGCGTCGCGTTGCGCCAATGGCACCTGGATGACCGCGCCGGCCTCTTCGGCGAACAGCGCTTTCAGCGTAATCTCATCGCGCTGCACGGAGATCTGTTCGGGACGGATCTTGTAGTCACCCCAGTCGGCGGCAACCGGGTCGATAGTGAGCATATCCAGGTTGATCGACACGCCTGTCCGCCCGGCGAAGGCCATTTCGCACACTGTCGCCAACAGGCCGCCGTCCGAGCGGTCGTGATAGGCCAGGACCAGGCCATCGGCGGCCAATTGGCGCACGGTGTTGAAGAAAGCGCCCAGCGCGGCAGCATCATCGATATCGGGCACTTTCTGCCCGACTTGGTTGAAAGCCTGCGCAAGTATGGACCCGCCCAGGCGATGCTGCCCGAAGCCCAGGTCGATCAGGATGAGCGCCGTATCGCCGGCATCGGTGCGCAGCTGCGGGGTCAATGTGGCGCGCACGTCAGTCACCGGCGCGAAGGCGGTGACAATCAGCGAGACCGGCGCCACGACGGCGCGCGCCTGTCCTTTGTCGTCCCAAGTGGTGCGCATGGACAGCGAGTCCTTGCCGACCGGGATGGACAGGTCCAGTTG
>JAEWEH010000338.1 GCA_023389535.1 Pseudomonadota bacterium | reverse complement strand
GGGAAAACCCTAGGTGTCTGTGCTGCGAAGAACAGAACTATAGCATAGCTTTTTTACGGCGTGCAAGTCGGTTTGGGGCAAAAGTGCTGCCCGCAGCTGAAAAAGACTCCAGAATCTATATAACCCTTTGATAGTAAAAGAATAAATATTTTACGAAAAAATCAAGATCGCAGGGCAACAAACCCCTGTTCGATGCATAACGGACCAACAGGCAGCTCGAAAGAGATAACAAACCACGATAGCGAGGACTTAGCCCGGTTCGCGGCATGGCCGCATGGGGGCAAGCCCTTACTACTTACTCATCCCCACTATCCTATGCGACGCCCGGCCCCGCCATCCGGCACGCGTCGATAGAACTGAACGGCGCCACAGCACATTAAGCACACGTCAATGACACGAACCTATGCCACAGCATTAAGCACGCCTAATAGGACGGACCAGCGCCGCAGCATTAACTTCGCGGCACGCATCCAATCCGTGCACTGAGCATGCACCAGCCAATAAGAACGGGACAGCGCCGCAAATATGATTTATCTTTGAAAGAACCCGAAAGCCCGGCACACGCCGGCTTTGATTCATCGCAAGGCTCGCTGGCACCCCATGACCGAAGACATACTTATAAACGTCACCCCCTTCGAAACACGCGTCGCACTCGTAGAGCAAGGAGCCGTACAAGAACTCCATATAGAAAGAAGCATCCAGCGCGGCCATGTCGGCAACCTGTACCTTGGAAAAATCGTCCGCGTCCTGCCCGGCATGCAAAGCGCCTTTGTCGATATCGGCCTGGAACGCGCCGCCTTCATCCACGTGGCCGACCTGCGCCAGAACCGATCCGAACGCAGCAACGGCGCCGGCGTCACCCCCATAGAGAAACTGCTCTTCGAAGGGCAGTCTCTCATGGTCCAAGTCATCAAAGACCCACTTGGCACCAAAGGCGCACGCCTGTCCACCCAGATCAGCATCGCCGGCCGCATGCTGGTCTACCTTCCTTACGACCCCCACATCGGAATTTCGCAAAAAATCGAATCCGAAGAAGACCGCATATCGCTGAAAGAGCGCCTGCTTCAGTTCAAAGCCGACGACGATTCTGGCGGCTTCATCGTACGCACCCAGGCCGAAGGCGCAACCGACGACGAACTGCAGGCCGACCATTCCTATCTGCGCACCCTATGGGCCAGCATACAGGCCAAAGCCAAATCCCAGCCCTCGCCTTCCCTGCTCTATACCGACTTGACACTCGCACAGCGCGTACTGCGCGACATGGTTACGCCCACCACCGGCACGATACTCGTCGATTCGCGCAGCACCGCCCAGCAACTGCTGGACTGGGCCCGCAGCTACACCCCTTCCGTACTCGAGCGCATCAAGCATTACAGCGGCGAACGCCCATTGTTCGATACGGCCAACGTGGATGATGAAATTGCCCGGGCGCTATCGCGCCGGGTCGATCTGAAATCCGGCGGCTACCTGATCATAGATCAGACCGAAGCCCTGACCACCGTGGATGTGAATACCGGCGGCTTTGTCGGCGGGCGCAATTTCGACGACACCATCTTCAAGACCAATCTGGAAGCCGCCGTGGCGCTGGCGCGCCAGCTGCGCCTGCGCAATCTGGGCGGCATCATTATTCTGGACTTCATCGACATGGACGACCCCGAGCACCGCAGCGCGGTGCTGGCGGAACTGAACAAAGCCTTGAGCCGCGACCGCACGCGCATGACGGTCAGCGGTTTCAGCCAATTGGGGCTCGTCGAAATGACCCGCAAGCGCACCCGCGATTCTTTGGCGCACCAACTGTGCGAGCCCTGCCCCACCTGCCAGGCGCGCGGCACCGTGCGCACGCCGCGTACACTTTGCTATGAAATACTGCGCGAAATATTACGCGAGTCGCGCCAGTTCAACCCCAAGGAATTTCGTATCCTCGCATCCCAGGCGATTGTCGACCTGTTTCTTGAGGAAGAAAGCGCCCACCTGGCCATGCTGGGAGACTTTATCGGCAAACCGATATCCCTGGAAGTCGAAAGCCAGTATTCCCAGGAACAATACGACATTGTCCTGATTTGAGGTTGCGCGCATCCCTGTCGTTTCGCCTAAGGCCGGCGCTTCGCAGCGGGCGCAGGCGTTGGCCGCCTGCGGCATCGGCGCGTGCGGATGCGCCGTTCTGTCAATTCCCGCTACTGCGTTGCACTGGGGCAGACTTCGGGCTTGGAGATCGCGTCGAATAATTGTTCTGTGCGTTCTTTCGACAGTGCATCCGAATAGTAGCTATATACCTTCGCCCGCGATCGCCCTTCTTCCATCATGGACGGCTGGTACTGGATGACATCGGCGATGATGGTGCGATCGTAGCCGCTGTTACCCGGCGGCTGAAGGATGATGGTGCCATAGTTGGTTTCGCGCGGGTCCAGCTGCAGTTGCGGCGCAGACCCACACGCGCGCTGATGCTTGAACAAGGCCATTTGTATCTTGGGAAATGTCAGTGGAATACTGCGTTCACCCCGAAAATACTCCGGACTGCGCAAATCCGCCAGACGCACACCTTGCGGCGTGGATGCACACCCGGCCAATATCGTCAAACCTACAAGCAGCACTAGTTTCTTCATACTGCATCTTCCCTTATGTGGCAGCCATTGCGTTTGCAGCGCAGCGGCCTGCGGAGCAAGCCCTTGCACCATTGAATCATGTCATTATCCGTCGTCGCGAAACTGCATGCGATACAAGGCCGCATACAGGCCTTCCATGGCGAGCAATTCTTCGTGGCGCCCTTGCTCGACGATCTTGCCGGCGTCCAGCACCACGATGCGATCGGCATTTTGCACGGTGGACAAGCGATGCGCAATCACAAGCGTCGTGCGCCCGGCCATCAACAGCTCGAGCGAAGCCTGCACCTGCCGCTCGGATTCGTTATCCAGCGCCGAGGTTGCTTCGTCGAGTATCAATATGGGTGCGTTCTTGATCAGGGCGCGCGCGATGGCAAGCCGTTGGCGCTGGCCGCCCGAGAGCTGGCTGGCGTTTTCGCCCACAGGTGTATCCAGGCCCAGCGGCAAGCCATCAACGAAGGCAAGCAAGTTTGCCGCGTCCAGTGCCTTGCGGATTTCTTCCGGGCTGGCTTCGTGCAAAGCGCCATAACCTACGTTGTCGGCAATGGTGCCCTCGAACAGCACGACATCCTGGCTGACCAGGGACAATTGCGAACGCAGGCCCTGCAGGCTCAGTTCCTTGATATCGACGCCGTCTATCAGTATGGAACCGCTGTTCGGGTTGACGAAGCGCGGCAGCATATTCACCAGGGTCGTCTTGCCGCTGCCCGATCGGCCGACCAGCGCGATGGTCTGGCCCGGCTCCACCATGAAAGAAACGTTTGATAGCGTATCGGCGTGGGCGTCCGGAAAGCGATGGACAATATTCCTGAACTCGACGCGCCCCTGGACCGGCAGCGGCAGCGTCCTGGAGCCGGTGTCGGCCTCGGGCCGCTGGTCGATCAGCGTGAATACACTTTCCGCGGAAACCAGCATGCGCTGCATCGCACCGGCAATATTGGTCAGCCGCTTCATCGGATCGAAGATCTGGCCCAACGCCGCCATGAAGGCCGCGAAACTGCCCACCGTCAGCCCGTGGTTATTGGCCTGGTACAGGGCCACCGCGATCACGGCCGCCACGGACAGGGCGATGGAGAATTGCGAAAGCGGCGACATGGCTGCGTCCGCACTGGCCGCGCGCATGGCAAAGCGCCGCAAGCGGCCGTTTACATAGCCGAAACGGCCGGATTCGCGCTCGTAGCCGTCGAATAGCTTGATGACCCGCTGGCCGTCTATGCCCTCGCGCACCACGCGGGTCAGTTCGGCGTTCATGCCTATGGTTTCGCGGTTGATGCGGCCCAGTCTCTTGATGAAGATGCGGGCGATCAGGGTCGACACCGGCAGCATCAGCAATACGATCAGCGTCAATTGCCACGACATGTAAAGCAATACGCACAGCAACGCCACCACGACCAGCGATTCGCGCACCACCACCGTGATGACCTCGGTGGCCAGTCCCGTGACCGTACCTGCGTCGATGGTGAAACGGTTCAGCAGGCGGCCGGAATCGCCGCGCTTGAAGTCCTCGTCCGACAGGCCGAGCAGGCGGTCGAACATTTCCTTGCGCAGGCCCAACAGCATATTGTTGGCGACCCAGGCCAGCAGATAGGAACTGGCGTAGCTGCAGATGCCGCGCAACAACATCAGCCCGACGACCGCCAGGGGAATGGACCAAACATAGGATGGCTTGCCGCCGGAGAACCCGTCGTCCAGCAAAGGCTTCATGATGATGGCCAAGGTGGGCTGGGTGGCCGCCGCCACGCTGACCAGGGCGACCGCCAATATGACCGTCTTCCAGTAGACGCCAACGCGGCTGTAGATCCGCCGCCACAGCTCGAATCGGGCGGGGCCGGAATGCGGCGTTGCGGCTTCGGTGGCTGACTTCAACAATAAACTCGCTTATATACTAATGGATCGGCCATTTTAACGTTCCTCGGATGGGCGTTGAGCTGGATCACCCGCCATCATAACGCCCTCGCGCCGCCACGATCATTCATGACTATGCTTTCCGCCCTGTATGTGCGCCTTCCCAATTGGATAGGCGACGTCTGCATGAGTCTGCCCAGCCTGCATGCCTTGCTGGACACCCAACTGCCAGTGGTGGTGTGCGCGCGTCCATGGGCCAGGGACCTGCTGGCTGGCTATAGGCTGGCTGGCTTCATAGAGATGAAAGGCCAATGGCGGGCAGACCGCGCGGCGGTTCATGCGCACCGGAAAAGGGCTCAGCATGCCCATCCACGAGGCTTGCTGTTGCCGGACTCGCTGTCCAGCGCCATGGTTTTCAAGTTTGCGGGCATCCCCAGCGCCGGCTACCGCGATGACGGACGCAGCCTGATCCTGCGTTGGCCGGTCAACAAGCCATCGGCCTCTTTGCACGCGGTCGAGTCCTGGTATTACGTTACTTCGCAGGCGCTCAAACGCTGGAATTTGCCGACCCGGCCTATGGGCGCGGGGCGCCGGCTGGAACTGCGGCTGGCCGACCGGCATTACTCCGAAGGCATGCAAGCCATGCGGGAAGCTGGTCTGGAACAAGGGGAATTCATTTTGATCGCTCCCACCGCGACCGGCCTGCATCGCGGCCGAATCAAAGTCTGGCCGCACTACGACGCCCTGACGCGGCGCCTGCAAAGCCTGGGCCACACGGTGGCCATGTGCCCCCCGCCCGCCGAGGCGGAAGCGGCGCGCGTCAATGCGCCCACCGCACTGTGCCTGCCGCCTATCAAGCTCGGAGCGTTTGCTACACTCACCCAACTTGCTTCGCTGGTGGTATGCAATGATTCGGGGGTGTCGCACCTGGCGGCCGCCGCTGGCGCTAGGCAACTGACCCTGTTCGGCGTAACCCAGCGCGAACGTACCGGCCCGTGGTCGGACAGCGCCACGTGCTTGGGCGCGGCTCACGCCTGGCCTTCGCTCGAAGAGGTCGAGCAGCAGGTTCTGGCTCTGTTGCCTGAAAAACTTGAACGGTAGCGAATGAATCTTTCGAGCTTTTTGACCAATTTAGTAATACCGCTGAACCTGTGCATCGCGCTGTTGCTGGTGGGCGCCGTACTGTTCATCGTACGCTGGCGGCGCACGGCCTTCCTGGTGGCGGCAGCTGGCCTGGGCTGGGCGTTGTTCTGGTCCCTGCCCGCTTCGTCATTATGGGCGGGCGGGCGGCTGGAACAGCTCTATCCCTATCGGCCGCCTGCGGAGCTGCCGGCGGCGCAAGCCATCGTGGTGCTGGGCGGCAGCACGGCCAATGGCCGGCGCAACTGGTTCGAACCGTATGACAGCACCACCGCCCTGTCCCGCGTGGATACGGCTGCCTTGCTTTACAAGGCACAGCGCGCGCCTTTGATCATCGTGTCGGGCGCCGCCCTGGAAGGCACCGTCAGCGAGGCCCAGGTCATGGCCAACGACCTGAAGCAGCAGAACATCCCACCGCAAGCCATGCTGCTGGAAAGCCGCAGCTACACGACACATGAAAACGCCCTGTTCACTACCGAAGTCCTGAAACAACGCAATATTGATCGGGTGCTGCTGGTGACATCCGCCCTGCACATGCCCCGCGCCATGGCGGTGTTCCGCAAGCAGGGCATACTGGCCGTGGCTTCCCCTTCGCCACCGCAAATCGTTGTGCCCGGCGACCCGGGATTCTCATTCTGGCAGCCCAGCATGCGCGCACTCAGCGCCAGCCGGTCCATCGTGAAGGAGTATGTGGGTCTGCTGGTGTACTGGGTCCGGGGCTGGATCTAGGCCGATGCACTGACACCATGCAATGCCGTCCCGGCTGCGGCGCCTGCTGCATCGCCCCCTCCATATCCAGCCCGATTCCCGGCATGCCTCTGGGCAAGCCCGCGGGCGTACGCTGCGTACAATTGTCGGACGACAACCGTTGCCTGATATTTGGCAAGCCCGAGCGACCGGCATGCTGCAGCGGCCTGCAGGCCTCGGCCGAGATGTGTCGCCAGACCCGCGACCAGGCCATCGCCTGGCTGGCGGAACTGGACGCCGCCACTGCGCCGCAAGCCACCAGCCGATACAAAAAATAGGCGGCGGCATACGCCAGCGCACTGTTCTCAGGAGTAAAGTATTCGATGGCGCGAGGCGGCCGAAGCCGGGCCGCTGCGCCAGGTGGCATGCCGGATACCGCCGGTTGACCCCAGGTCAAGCATAGTGGCGCCGCAGCTCCAGAACGTCCGGCCGGTTCTGCATACAAGCTTGTGCACGCGGCGCGATGGAGAGAACCATGAAGAACGCGCACGTCGGACTTGCCGAGAAACTACAAAAAGAATTCGGCGGGAAAATCTTTGTTCCCGGGGACGCATCCTATGATGAAGCCCGGAAAATCTGGAATGCCACCATAGACAAGCGCCCCGCGCTGATCGCCCGATGCGCCGGTGTTGAAGACATCGCCCGGGCCGTCAATTTTGCCCGCGATGAAGGGTTGCCGCTCGCCATACGCGGTGGCGGCCACAATATCGCGGGCAACGCGATGTGCGATGACGGCATCGTCATAGACTTGTCCGCCTTGAAAGCGGTCAGCGTGGACACCGACACCCGCCACGCCACGGTGGCTGGCGGGGCGACGCTTGCCGACATGGACGCCGCCACGCAAGAGCACGGACTGGCTACGCCGCTGGGAATCAATTCCACGACCGGCGTGGCCGGCCTGACCTTGGGCGGCGGCTTCGGGTGGCTCAGCCGCAAGTTCGGCATGACGGTGGACAACCTGGAAGCGGCCGAAGTCGTCCTGGCCGACGGTTCCCTGTTGCGGGCCAACGAGGCGCAGTTTCCGGACCTGTTCTGGGCCTTGAGGGGCGGTGGAGGCAATTTCGGCGTGGTCCATCATTTCACATTCAGGCTGCACCCGGTGGGGCCCGACCTGTTAAGCGGTTTGATGGTCTATCCGCTGTCCGAAGCGAAGTCCGTGCTGCAGCAATATCGGGACTTCATCGCCGCGGCGCCCGACGATCTGACGGTATGGGCGGTCTTGCGCAAAGCGCCGCCGCTACCCTTCCTGCCCACCGAAACCCATGGACAACCCATCATCGCCCTGGCCATCCTCTACGTGGGCGAGCCCGAACAGGGCAGGCAGCTTATCGATCCTTTACACAAATTTGGCACGGTACTGGGCGAGCATGTCGGCGTTCAGCCTTATGTCAATTGGCAAAAAGCCTTCGATCCTTTGCTGACGCCCGGAGCCCGCAATTACTGGAAATCCCATAATTTCACAAAACTCGAAGACGGGCTGTTCGACGCAGTGATCGAATACATTGAAAAGCTGCCGTCGCCGCAATGCGAGATTTTCTTTGGCGCGATCGGTGGCGCAACCACACGCAAGTCTTCCGGCTTCACCGCCTATGCGCACCGCGACGCACGATTTGTCATGAATGTGCATGGACGGTGGGAAGACCCGGCCGACGACCAGCGCTGCATCGCTTGGGCGCGTGATTTCTTCGCGGCATCGGCGCCCTATGCGAGCGGCGGTGTCTATGTCAACTTTCTGACCTCGGAAGAAACAGACAGGGTGCGCAATGCTTATGGCGATAACTACCAGCGCCTGGCGGACATTAAACGCAAGTACGATCCCGACAATCTGTTCCGCGTAAACCAGAACATCGCACCTGCTTGACGGGAGGCCTGGTGTGCTGTTTGGTAAATCAGCCAAACAGCACACTAGTATGCGGCGCTGGACAAAGACGCCCAAAGATGGGCCGCTACCAGCGCGCGCCATGGGGAAAAATCGGCGAGCCAGGCCTGCGCCTGCTTTTCGCTGATTTTCTCCGGCGCGCTGATCAACGCCTGTATGCCGCGGCGCACAGCCACGTCCCCGTGCAATGACCCATCCAGCCAGCCCAAGCCGCGCAGCAGTGTGTAATCCACCGTCCAGGGACCCACGCCGCGGATATCGAGCAACTGGCGCCGGATCTCTTGAGCAAAGGAGGCATCCAGACTGCCTTCCAGGTTCAACTGCCCGCTGGCGGTGGCGCGGGCCAAGTTCAACAGGGTGTCGGCCTTGGCGCGAGAATAACCCGCCAGCCGCAGGACATCCGGGGTCTGGGCCGCGATCTGGGCCGGATCGGGATAGCACAGCAAGCCGCCGGAATGGCGTTTTCCCAAAGCGACGATGAGTTTTCGACGTATGGATACCGCCGCCGCCACGCTGACTTGCTGCCCGGTCACCGCCCACGTAAGGGCTTCAAACGGGGTGGCGGCGGCCGGTACGCGCAGGCCGGCCTGGCTGGCGACCAATCGACCGATGACCGGGTGGCGGCGGTATTGACTTTCGAACAGTTCGAGTTCGGTCGCCAGGCCCAGCATGCGCGTGGCCATGGCACGTAGCTGTGTTTTGCCATCCGCGGATGGATCGCCGTCGACTGCCAGTTCCACCAGCGCCCTGCCCGGCTCAAAGCGTACACTGAGGCAGGCGGGGACCCCGTGCCATAGCATCCCTTTGCGAAACGAATCCGTGGTGGTGCTTTCGGCAAGCGCTTGCCGGTCGCGGCTGTGAAAGGCGAGAATGTCCCGCGGGCGAAAGCCGGCAGGCAAATCCATGTGGAATGACAAGACGGCAGCCATGGCAGTTGTCGCGTCCCCTAGCGCTCCGCCATTACCTGCCGGTACAAGCCTTCATACTGGCTGGCGACTTCGGCCCAGCTATGGCGCGCGACCACTTGGCTTGCGCCCTGCTGCAGGACTGCGCGCAAGCCGGCATCGGTGTCCAGGCGCGTTATGCATTGGGCGAGTTCTTCGTCGTTTTCCGGGTGGGACAGCACCATGGCATCCTGTCCATCGCGCACATACTGCGCAAAGCCGCACCACGGACTCGGACTTAATATGACGGGCAAACCGAAGGACATGGCTTCCAGCGGCGCCATGCCGAAGCTATCGTTCAATGTAGGGTGTACATAGACATCCGCTGCCCGGTAAAAAGGCCCCACTTCGGCTGTTTCGTCGACCAGCTTGATGCGTTCAGCCATCTGCCGCGTCTGGGGCGAGCGGTGTATGAAATCACGCGTGCCGTTGTTGCTGCCCACGACCAGCAACTTGTAGCGCTCCGGCAGTCTTGCCAGGGCTTTCAAGACCGCCGGCAATCCTTTGCGCAAAGGGTTGCGAGCCACCAGCAGGCAGACGCAGTCGCTATCGTCGAAGCCCAGCCGCTGACGCACAGGGCCATTATCGGTATCGCCGCCGCCCTGAGGCCGGGACACACCTGGGGCAATGACGGGAAAGCTGCGCTGGGCGCCATAGGCCTGGCGCAGTTGTTCGGCAATCAGGCCCGACACGGCCACCGTGCGGTGGGCCGGACGCTCCGCCAGGCGCCGGCGTTCCAGCCACAGGTAAGCCTGAACGCGCGGGCTGGTATAGGACAGCAGGCGCTTCAACGTCGACATGGACCGTATCCGCCAGTTGTAGCGGACCGGTGTGACATGGACGACTTCAACATCGCCGGCCCAGCCATTCATGTGCGAATGGACGATATCGAAACCCGATTGCGTCGCCCGCCGCGCACGCCATGCGAATATCAGCACCCGGATCCAGCTGGGCCAATGCTTCCACGAGCACAACGAGACAAAAGGCAGATCCATCCCGCAGTCGGGATCGTATTCCCTGGCAAACACGGTAACATCGTGCGCGCTCGCCAGTTCGCGCATCAATTCGACACCATAGGCTTCCGCGCCGCCATAGCGATTACCGAAGCGATCCACCACGAAGGCGATTTTCAGACGCGGCTGGGACATATGCCTAGGGTTTCCTTTTGACTCAGGCAGGCTGCTGGCGAGTGCGGCGCTTCTCTTCCAGCCGCGTCATGCATTTTTGCAAAAAACGAAAAATATTGGTCGAGCGCGCCACCGTAACCCGGGGCAATTCGTAGACATCGTCATCGGCCCGGGCGAGTCCGGCGACGGTCGTCGTAGCGTTGGTATAGCCTGCGCCGCGCACCATGCTACGCAGTTCGGCCGTCTCGCCCCCGTAGGGATAACAGAAAGCACTGACTTCGGCGCCCAGGGTGTCCTCGAGTTCGCGCTTGGACTGCCGTATCTGGTAGTCGGCCACTTCGGGAGACAGTTTGGGCAGATAAGGATGATCCAGCGTATGTGAGCCAACCTCCATGCCCTCGGCCGCCCATAGCCGCAATTCATCCGCAGACATCAGGTCGGAATGGGCGATGCCTTTTTCGTAATCCCAGACGTTGCCGCCATTCAGTTGCCGGGCTACAAAGTAGTTGGTGGCGGTGAAACCTTGTTCCCGCAGTACGGGCAACGCATTGCGGAATACATTGCGATAACCATCGTCGAAAGTAACGCCCACCACTTTACCTTGCCGTTCGCCGCGCAAATAAGGCATGAGGTCGCGCATGGACAGGCCGCGATAGCCCAAGCGACGCAACCAGGTCATCTGACGCCGGAAGTCCGAGGGATGTACGACGAGGCTGCGGTAAGGGCTTCCCCGGGGCGCCGGCTCGCCAATCTGGTGGTACATAAGTATGGGTATCATGCACCGATTATATCGAGACCGCCCCCTTGCCTACGAGCCCCCTGGCCCGCACATAGACACGATGGGTGTCCTGCAGGAAGCTGGCCGTGGAAAACGCCTGCTCGACGCGTGCGCGGGCCGAACGCCCCCGTACCGGTATGCAGGACGGGTCGGCCAGGATGGCGCGCAGCGTTTGCTGCAAGGCCGAAATGTCGCCGGCGGGCACCACCCAGCCATCCCGGCCGTCGCGCACGTTTTCCGGCAAGCCGCCGGCATTGGACACCAGCGCTGGCAAGCCCATCGCCATGGTCTCGCAGCTGGCATACGATGCCGCTTCACGGTAAGACAGCACAAAACCGATGTCGCTGGCGCCCAGTATGTGGCGCACGTCCTTGACCAGCCCCGGAAAAATGACCTGGTCCTGGATGCCCAGTTCCGCAACGCGCTGACGCATGGCGGCGTCCGGCGGGTCCCCCGCCACGACGACCCGCAAACGCGTGCGCAGGGCGGGCTCCAGCCCGGAGACAGCCCGGACCAAATCCAGCCAGCCTTTGTTTAGGTCCGTGCCGCCTATGCTGCCCAGCACCAGGACACCGTCATCCAGAGGCCCGAAAAGTGCATGCCTGCAGTCTTGCTTGCTGGCTGCATCCACCGGCCTGAGGAAATCCAGATCGATGCCATTGCGCACCAAATGGATGGGCCGCCGCCGGTAGCCGGATTCGGCCAGCATGCGTGCAACGTAGTCGCAGACCGCAATAGAGGCATGGGTGCCCAGCCAGGCGCGCAGGCGGTGTCCGAGGCTGGACACACGGTTGGTGTTGTGCTTGGTCCAGACGATGGCCGGGCGTTCGCGCAACCCCAGGCAGGCCAGCATGACATGCCGATGATCCGCCCCGCCATTGACGTGAATGACATCAAAGCGCTCTTGCTTGAGGAAACGGCGCAGTTGCAGGACCTCTTTGATCAAAGGCCCGATTCTGGAGGTGTAGAGTCCGGGAAGGACGCGTACGTCGTCCATCGCCGATGCCAGCCTGTACAGGCGCCCGGTCTCGGGGACTGCGACCGTCAGATCATGCTGCCCTCGCAAGCCTTTGAGCAGGCTGAGCACATAGGTCACATGGCCACCGCCGTTGCCGTGGTGGATATCGGTAATGAGGATCTTCATAGCGAGCCAGCGGCCGGGCCCGCTGCGCCGGTCACGCCTTGTTATTTTGTTTATTTAGAAGTAGCAATTTATTGTAGCGGAAGAAACTGCCGGCGGCACCCATGGCGGCCAGCACAAAACCTTCACGTCCGTCCAAAAAACCACGACGCACGATGTAGATGCGGATGAAGGTCCACAGGGCGTGCCCGGTGGCGCCCACTATGCTGGTGCGCTTGCCTCGGGCGTGCATCATGGCCGCCGCCTGCGACGAATAATGATTGATTTTGTCGATGAAAATTTCGAGGCTGGCGTAGGGATAATGCAACAAATGGCCCTGAAGCACGGCCGCAGGCGCATCGGCCACGACGCTTTCGTGCACCGCCACGTCCTTGAATCGCGCGCTGCCGCGCTTGAAGAGGCGCAGCACGTGGTCCGGCCACCAGCCGCAATGCCGTATCCAGCGGCCATTGAAATTCGACAGACGGGCGATCTTGTAGGCTTGCGCTCGCGGCTGCAGTAGTTCGCGCTGGATCTCGGCGGCGAGTTCGTCAGGCACCCGCTCGTCCGCATCCAGGGACAACACCCAGTCTCCGGTGGCCAAATCCAGGGCCCGGTTCTTCTGCGGGCCGAATCCCGGCCAGTCGGGCGTCAGCGTGACCAGCGCACCTTTTGCCGCAGCAATGTCCCGGGTCGCGTCGGTGCTGCCCGAATCGACGACGATAATTTCGTCGGCGAACGCCACCGAGTCAATGCAGTCGCCTATATGCGCAGCCTCGTTCTTGGTGATGATGATGACAGACAGCTTCATCCACGCTTCCTGAGGCTGCGCTTCCAGAGCTTCCATTTATTGAAGATGGGTCCAATAAGCGGATGAGCCGCTACCTGGATGCGCCTGCCCACGGAATTGCCGCTGGTGTTGCGTACGGCAAAACGATAGATGTTGGCCGGGTCGCCGCCGGGACGATTCTGGCCGAAGGCTTGTGTCGTGTATAAATACTTGAAGCCGGCTTCCTGCGCCAGGCGGACATAATCCGCGTCGAAATAACCCTGCGGCCAGCAGAAATGGGACGACACACTGCCCAGGCCTTGCTGCAACGCCGCGCGCGACTGCGCAAGCTCTTGTGCCATGTGCGCGTTCTTGGAGGCGGGTTCAAGTTTGTCCCAGCGCGTGTGGGTGTGCGTGTGGCTATGAAACTCGACGACCCCATCATCGCGCATGGTCTGGATTTCGCTCCAGCGCAGCACGACGTCGTCAGAGCGGCCGTGTTCTATGCGCTGCTCGCAATCCCGGTGCGATGGCGTTTCCGGCAGATCGCCCTGCCCCAGGTGGCGGCGCTTCGGGCCATCGCCCACCCATGAGGTCACTAGGAATACCATGGCGCGAAAACCGTATTTTTTCAGTAGCGGATAGGCGTAGACCCAGTTGTCCAGATAGCCGTCGTCGAAGGTGATCAGCACGGAACGGGCCGGCGCCGGCGCGCCTGCCAGATGGGCGGCGAATTCGTCGCTGGACAAAGAACGGTAACCCCGCCGCTTCAGCCAAATCAGCTGTTGCTCGAAATTGGCCGGTGTGACATTGATCATGCCATCTACCGGCGAGACATGGTGGTACATCAGTACCGGAACGGTTCGGGTGTTTCTCATGATTGCCGCTCCGTAAGCCAACGGCTGTAGCAAGATTCTATGCGCCGTACCATGGCGTCGGCGCTGAAACGGTTTTGTTCGCGGCAGAACTGCAGACCCGCCCGCCCCATTTTCTGCCGCAGGTCCGGATCGTCCACCAGGCGCCGGATGGCCGCGGTAAGCGCAGGCGTATCGTCCAGCGGGACCAGTATGCCGCTTACCCCATCCTGCATCATCTCGGGAACACCGTCCACGCGCGTGCCGACCACGGGCAAGCCGGCCGCACCGGCCTCGACGAATACCGTCCCGGAAGCCTCTTTGCGGGTAGCCAGCGCAAAAATGTCGAAGCCCGCCAGCAGGTCGGGCACATCGCTGCGCATGCCCAGCATATGCACCCTTTTATCCAGCCGCTTTTCAGCGACGTAAGCCTGGATCTCCTCGAACGTCGGCGAGCCGCCGCCGACCAGTACCAGATGCACATTGGGCCGCTCGCGGATGATGGGCTCCATGGCGTCAATGAGATCTTTATGCCCCTTCTGGGCGCGCATGACCGCCACGCAGCCCACCACGATATCGTTGCCCGCCAGGCGCAATTCCTGTCGCAAGCCCGAGGTTTCCGGCACCGGCGGCAGATCGACCGCGGGGTAGACTGTTGCCACATGCCCAGGTGGAACGCCGCGCTCGATCAGATGCTTGCGTACGAAATCGCTGGCCGTGGTGACACGATGCGGAATCACGGTGTAGGACAGCAGCGAACCGACTTTATTGGCAAGATGCCGGGTGCGCACGATAAGCGGCGTACCCGCCAGGCGGCCGGCGCAACCGGCCAGTATCGTGTCGCGGCGGCTATGCGTGTTCAATACCTGGAAGCGGCCGCGGCGCAAGACGCCCCGTATGAATGCCACACCCTTGATGAAATTGACCGGGCCGTCCATCAGGGTGGTGTGTACGGTGAACCCGGCCTCGCGCAGACGCTGCGCGAGCACGGCATGCGGCTGGCAGACCGCCTCCAGGTGGTGGCCGCGTTCGCGCATGGCCACCATCATGCGGTAAATGTATTGTTCCTGGCCGCCGAAACTGGTGGCCGCTTCAGAGTGCAGTATGCGCAACGGCGTCATGAATAATTGATCTCCACGGCCTCAGGCTTGGTCCAGCTTTCCAGTTGTTCGAGCAGCGTATCCGCCATGCGCACGCGCCATTCTTCGCCCAGCCGGACCATGCAATGGAATTCATCCTGCCTCAGGCGGACTTCGACCGGTACACCGGGAGCGCCGTTTTCAGGTTCGGCCCGGAAGGGATTGAGCAATTGGCGCAGACGCGCAGCGTCGGCGTTGCCGTTCAAGGTGATGCGCAGGCTGCGCGCCCTGGCTTCGCGGGCCAGCTGCAAGTCGTAGACGGAGTCGGCCGACACCCGCAAGCCGCCCGAATAATCATCGTTGCTGACCTTGCCGTGGATGATGATGAGTTTGTCTTCGCGCAAGCGATTGCGGTGCTGTTCGTACAGTTCGTTGAAGATGGCAACTTCGACCTGGGCGGAGCCATCGTCCAGCATCGCATACAGCATCTTGCCGCGGCGGGTCATCTTGGGCCTTAGCGCCGACAGCACGCCGGCGAACCACTGCAGGCTGCGGGAAGGCTCCAGTCGCGCCAGCGGCTTGGGCGCGAAGCGGCGCACTTCGTCGCGCCAGGCGTCG
>JAEWEH010000179.1 GCA_023389535.1 Pseudomonadota bacterium | reverse complement strand
TGGCCAAGGCGCGCAATCATATTGCCGTAGCGCAATACGAAAAAACCATCCAGACCGCTTTCCGTGAAGTGGCCGATGCACTGGCCGGTGAAGCCACCTATGCGGGTCAGCTGGACGCGTTAAGGTCGCTGCAAGCCTCCGCGAGCGAAACCCTGAAGCTTGCGCAGTTGCGTTATGAGACCGGCATCGACAGTTTCCTGCAGGTGCAAAATGCGGAGGTGGATCTATACACGGCGCAACGCAGCCTGCTGCAGACCGGCATGGATTCGCTCTTGAACCGGGTCGAGCTATACAAGGCGCTGGGCGGGGGCTGGCTGCAGGATACCGCCGCCAGCACAGTGCCGGTCGAGGGCCCGGGCAGCGTCCCCGGGCGTAGCGGAGCCGACCCCTCAAACAATAAGGGGTAATATAGGGCGTCACTGGCTTCTTTCTATAAGGTACGCAGGAAATGCTTGAACTGGGTGTAAATATCGATCACGTGGCCACATTGCGGCAGCAGCGCCATACGGCCTATCCAGACCCGATTCAAGCGGCTTTGCGGGCCGAAGAGGCCGGGGCTGACCTGATCACCCTGCACCTGCGCGAAGATCGGCGCCATATTCAGGACGCGGATGTGTACGCCATGCGCCCGATGTTGCGCACCCGCATGAATCTGGAATGCGCGATCACAAAGGAAATGCTGGATATCGCGTGCGACGTCCGTCCGCAGGATGTCTGCCTGGTACCCGAAAAGCGTACGGAGCTCACGACCGAGGGCGGGCTGGATGTCGCGGGCCAATTTGAAACTGTGCGGCGCGCCGTTGCACAGTTGCACGATGCGGGTATTCGCGTCTCGCTCTTCATCGATCCGGAAACGGCACAGATAGAAGCGGCGCAGCGTGCTGGCGCTACGGTGATCGAACTGCATACTGGCGCTTACGCGGATGCCGTCGACGACGCCCAGGTCCAGTCCGAACTGGATCGCCTGCGCCGCGCCGCTGTTGCCGGCGTCGCTTGCGGCATGCGGGTCAACGCCGGGCACGGCTTGCATTATGAAAACGTCCAGCCCATCGTCGCCATACCCGGGATTTCCGAACTCAACATCGGCCACGCCATTGTGGCGCGCGCCGTTTTCGATGGTTGGGAAAAATCCGTGCGCGACATGAAAGCTTTGTTAAGGAAGGAGTAACGAATGTCTGTAGCACCCCTCGACTATCTGCTGACCCGGCGTTCCGCCAAGTTTGTCCAGGCGCCGGGCCCCAGCGAGGACGAGCTATCCCGCATCCTGCAATCGGCCATGTCGGCCCCCGATCATGGCCGGCTGCAGCCCTGGCGTTTCGCGCTGATACGTGGGCAGGCGATTGGGCGCCTGGCGGACCTGGCCATATCGGCCATCAAGGAAGCCGGGCTGCCGTTTGCGCCAGAGAAAGAAGCGAGCACGCGCCGCTGGCTGGACAAGGTGCCGCTGCTGATCGCGGTGGCCTGCCGGCTGGATCATTCCAATACCAAGATTCCGGAGCACGAGCGCATGCTGGCTACCGGCGCGGCCGTGTCCAACATACTCAATGCTGCGCACATGCTGGGCTATGCTGCCTTCTGGAGCACAGGCCTGGGCACCTATCTGGATGAAGTCGGCGAAGCACTGGGATTTGATTCTCTGGATTACCGCTTCATGGGTTTCGTTTCCATAGGCACGCCGATCGCGCAGTTGCCGTCCTCGGCAAGGCCGGATTACCACCAGTTCGTCACGGAATGGACCGGGGCCTAGGCTCCGTCCGGCTGAAAACCGGCTTGGCGCACGCGGCGGCCGACTTGGGTACGCGACGCGGCCGCCTGGGCGCGCCAGCCCCCTGATTTGCACGAGCTTTTGCTTGGAGATTCTCATGAAGCAAATAACAAAGGACGTAGCGATTATCGGCGCGGGTACTGCGGGGCTGTCGGCCTATCGTGCAGTCAAGGCCGCGGGATTGAGCGCCGTGCTGATCGAAGGCGGTCCCTACGGCACGACGTGCGCGCGCGTCGGCTGCATGCCTTCCAAATTGTTGATTGCGGCGGCGGAAGCCGCGCATGCGGCAAGCTCGGCAGACCGCTTCGGTGTTCACATCGACGGCAAGTTGCGCATAGACGGCGTGCAGGTCATGGATCGCGTCAAGCGCGAGCGCGACCGCTTCGTAGGCTTTGTGCTGGACAGCGTCGAGGGCATCCCTGCGGCGGACAAGCTGCGCGGCCACGCCCGGTTCCTGTCCGATACCGCGTTGGATGTCGACGGCCATACGCAGGTCCAGGCGCGCCGGGTAGTGATCGCCACCGGTTCATCGCCTGTCGTACCCGATGCCTATAAAGAACTCGGCGATCGCATCGTGGTAAACGACGATGTCTTTTCGTGGGACGACCTGCCGCGCAGCGTGTTGGTGGTCGGGGCAGGGGTGATAGGGCTCGAACTGGGCCAGGCCCTGGCGCGGCTGGGCGTACGCGTCTGCATCATCAACCGCAGCGCCAGCCTGGGGGGCCTGAGCGATCCCGAAGTCCGGGCAAGCGCCCAGGCCGCTTTTCAATCCGAGCTGGATCTTCGGCTGAACACCGAGATCCTCAAGGTCGCACTTCAAGGCGACGAGGTTGAAGTCCATCTGCAGACCGAAGGCCAGGCGCCGGTCGTGGAGCGCTACGACTATGTGCTGGCTGCGGCCGGCAGGCGACCCAATGTAGCCAGGCTGGATCTGGGCAATACTTCTGCAATCCTGGATGAAAAAGGCATGCCGCAATTTGATGCCGCAACCTTGCAGCTGGGCTCGGCGCCGATTTTCATTGCGGGGGATGCCAATGGCACATTGCCACTGCTGCATGAGGCCGCCGACGACGGACGCATTGCCGGCGAGAATGCCGCACTCTATCCCGAAGTCAAGGCAGTCCAACGCCGCGCGCCGATGGCCATCGTCTTCACTGACCCTCAGCTGGCACAGGCGGGTCTGCGCTTTCGCGAGTTGCCCAAGCAGTGCGTGGCCTTCGGGGATGTGGATTTCGCGGACCAGGGACGGTCCCGGGTCATGCTGAAGAACTACGGCAAACTACGTGTGTATGTGCACAAGGAAGACCGGCGCTTTCTTGGTGCGGAAATGGCCGGGCCGGCCATGGAACACATCGCCCACTTGCTGGCCTGGGCTGTACAGCAAGAACTGACCGTGGACCAGATGCTGGCCATGCCGTTTTACCATCCGGTGGTGGAAGAGGGCTTGCGTACGGCCTTGCGCGAAGCCACCAAGCACCAGGCCGAAGCCAAGCTGGAACAGGTGCGGGAAGCAGAGGACGCCGTCAACACCGCCTGAGGCGGTCCGGCGGAAATATGTGAATTGAACGGCGCCGGCCGCCCGGACCGTCGCCTATCCCTTTTCCAGGATGGACTTGACGCCTGCGGTCAGCACTTCGACCGATTCGGTATCCGGCGCCAGGTAGCGGGCACGACCGGCGGCGTCAAAGATATACACACCGCGGCTGTGGGCGACTTCGTAGTTTTCCGGGTCCGTGCCGCGGGGCTTTTCGATCTGATAGGCGACGCGGTAGCGCCGCGCGACATCGGCGACCTGCTTTTCCGTGCCGGTCAGCCCGATGGCATTGCTGTCGAACGCATCCACATAGGCCTGCAATATGGTAGGGGTATCACGGTGCGGGTCCACGCTAATGAAGAGAATCCGCACTTTGGCGGCGTCGTCCCCCAGCTCGTGCATGACTTGGGCCAGTTGCGCCATGGTCGTGGGGCAGACATCCGGACAACTGGCATAGCCGAAGAACATCAGTACGGTCTTGCCCTTGAAGTCGTCCTGGGTGACGGTTTTACCGCCGGACCCTTCCAGGGTAAACCGAAGATCGGGCAAGAAACCGCGTATCGGGTGCAGAGCGGACTCGGCATGGACCGCTGCAGATAAAGCAAGAGCGAGGCTGGCAGCCAAGCTGACGAGAAGACGTTGGAATAATCGCATGGGCATGATGCCTATTATAGGCTGGGCTCGCCCATGCCGCTGTGGCGCAGCAAAGCGTCTATGGACGGCGCGCGGCCACGGAAGGCCTGGAAAGATTCGGCGG
>JAEWEH010000169.1 GCA_023389535.1 Pseudomonadota bacterium | reverse complement strand
GCGACACGGCGCTGGGAACACGAGCCGGCACAGCCTTGACACCCGCACGGCGCAAAAACAAGTTGAAAAGACGCATTGGAGCCCCCTTCTTGTCTGCGGCGCCCCGCCGGGGCGCCATGTCCCTGGACGAACACTGGCCAGGGCATACACATTGAACATGACGGGAGTTCGAATACGATCGTATTCTGGAAACATCCACGCCCTTGTAACCAGGGCGTGGCGGAAGCTGCGAAATGCCTGCTTGTAGCCTAGACGCGCCTGGAGATGAAAAAGCCGATACGAGATCGACTACAACTATCGCCGGGGTCGGAATTCACCACGCAGCTCCTATAAAATGAACAGGCTCCATTGTAACGGCTAAGGCTACTAGGGACAACCCTTAAATTTGGCCGCAGACGACCTTTTGGCCCGCGTTTTGACCGGCGGCAGCGGCAGCGGCACCCGGCCATGGCTAGCGTGAAAAATGCAGGCCTATCATGATGGCGAACAGCAAATAAAGCGCGCCCACACCGGACAAGCGACCCAGCCGCATGGCGCGCTTGCTGAATTTCAGCCAAAGCAGGATTATGCTGAGAATGGTCAAGCCCCCCGCCAGCAGCAACGGGCCGTCCAATAGCCATGGGGTCATGGAGATCGCCATGGCGCTGGGGATCGTGGCCTGTATCATCATGGCGCCCGATATGTTCGCCAGAGCCAGCCGCTCTTTGCCCTGCCTGACCCAGATCACGGCGTTCATGATTTCGGGCAGCTCGGTCGCCACCGGCGCCAGAAGCAGGGCCGCCATATGCGGTGCGATGCCGGCCCAATCACCAATGGCCGCAATCTGCTGCACGAAAATGTGCGAGGCAAAAGCAATGGCCCCCAAGGCTGCCGCCGTCTGCGCCAGGGCCCAGAACATAGAGGGATTTCTCGGACGCAGTTTCAAGGGTTCCAGCTCTTCCATGATCATGGAACCTTCGTCCTCCCCGAGCTCGCGCTTCACATACAACGCGTAAGCAAACAGGAATAACAGGCCCAGCCAGGGCTTCCATGCGAAGACAAGGAGGCCCAGGGCGATTTTCACGACGAATATGACCAGGAACCAGGACTGGTCGCGCGCCAGCCTTTCCTGGTCCGCCTGGATGGTACAGGGCTCGCCGCGACGTGACTTGAGCCACAGCATAATGCCCACCACAGCGTAGGCCAGGGTGGCCAGCACCAACGGGCCTCCCAGCGCCGCGCCCACGCCGATCTCTTTCTGCTCGGGCGTTCCGCCAAAGACGACGGCCACGAAAGTGACGGCGCTTTCGGGCAGGGCGGTGCCAAACGCAGCCAGTACAGTACCCACCGCGGTGGCCCCCAGCTTCAGGTGGCAACCCACCCATTCCACGCCATTGACGAAATATTCGCAGGCGAAATAAATGGCCACGGCGGAAGCAAAAAACAAGACGAAGACGAGCAGCATGGTTGTGGGGCCGGGCATATGGAAACCAAAGGCGCATCGCCGCGCGTGCCCGGCATAGGCAACACGGCAATGGCCAAAGGTCTCGCCTGGCTAGGGACAGCATGGCTGTCCGGCCGCTTGCACCATAGTGATGGATCACCAAGTGTGTTGATGCAAGCCCCCCGGCGTTGCGCCGAGGCTGGCTACTCCCCAATGACGTAAGAGTTGGGCGATTCTAGCATGTATTCAATACACATAGCCGTCGAGCCAGCCCATGGCGGTATACACGTGCATGACGATCAAGGCCAGGCCGAACATCAGCACGGTGCCGCCCATGAAGGTTGCGAAAATAGCGGCCAGCACAGCATTCCAGCCTGTCCGGGTGCGCTGCGCAGAGCCCGAATTGTAAAGGGCATCGAAGCGCTCGTCGGGCTTCAATGCGAATACCAGCGATTCTATGAAACCGTCGGCAACGGGGATGATGAGCACCAGGAAGGCCGGGTTGTCCCACCATACCGGGTAGAACTGGGCCAGGATCAACATGGCCACCGAGAATGCGGTGACCATCCAGGCGTGGCGGCGCCCCATATACCACCAGTGTGCGCCGAACACGCCGAAGAGGCAGGCCAGCCACGAGGCGGTCACCTTGCTCCGATGGCGTACGGGAGTGGTAAATTGTTCCATACAGAAAACACCTTGATCTTTACTTGGAGGCCACAGCCCTGACCGGGCCATGTCCTTCACATCCGCCATTGTAGTTGAGCACTGAAAACGCATGGATACACCGCTATACGATATTGCCATCAGCGGCGCCGGGCCCGCAGGCAGCGCGCTGGCCCTGCTGCTGGCAGCCAAATCACCACGGCCGGAGCGCATTGCCGTGCTGGGTCGGCGCTTCCAGCCCGAGCAAACAGTCGCGCGGCCCGATGCCGGTGGCGCCATCGACCCCCGTACGCTGGCACTGAACCACGGCAGCCGGGCCTTGCTGGAGCAGCTCCATGCCTGGCCAGCGGCATCTTCCAGCATAGAAACCGTCCATGTATCGCAAAGAGGCCGTCTGGGGCGCACCCTGATCCAGCATACCGACTTGGCGGTGCCACGGCTGGGCAGTGTCGTCGGCTATGACGCCCTGCTGACTGCACTGCATGCCGCCTTGCGGTCCAGCAGTGTCACGCTGATCGAAGCGGACCCGTCCCAGACCCTGGCGGCGGGCCATGTGTCGTTCGAGTTCGATGGGCGGCGCATACGCAGCCTGCTGGCCGTGCAATCGGACGGCGCCCCGCCCCGCGGCCTGGCTCGCCACTACCACCAGGATGCGGTGCTGGCGACGGTCCTGGCCTCCCGCCCGCGGGCGGGATGGGCTTTCGAGCGCTTCACGGCTCAGGGACCCTTGGCCTTGCTGCCTCATCCGCAGGGTAACCAAGCCTATGCCCTGGTCTGGTGCTGCCGGCCTGACGAGGCAGCCCGATTGCGGAGTCTGGATGATCCCGCATTCGAGGCCGCGCTACATGCCTGCTTTGGCGACCGGCTGGGCCGTTTTCAATGCGCGGGCGAGCGCCATGTCTTCCCCTTGAGCCTGCATGCGGGGCCATCGCTGGTCAATGCGCGCTGCGTGGCCATTGGCAACGCGGCGCAGACCTTGCATCCCGTAGCCGGACAAGGTCTGAACCTGGGCTTGAGGGATGCTGCCCAGTTCGCGCAGGCCCTGGCCCCCTGGCTGGCCCGGCCTCAGGGCGACCCCGCCGCAAGCGTGCAGCAGTTTGCCGGCCGTCGGCGGGCCGACCGTTGGCTGACGGCGGGCATCACCGATTTCCTGCCGCGGGTTTTCGCCACAGGCAACCCATTGGTCGAACACGCCGGCGGGCTCGCGCTGCTGAGCCTGGATCTCGTTCCGGGTCTGCGCAAGCCTTTGGCACGCCACCTGTTACAGGGATTACGCACGTGATCATATAACCCCGAATTCGCGCGGGGGGGTAAAATCCCCCGATGCGCATCGGCTCCTGGACCCTTCCCAACCCCGTCTTCGTTGCACCCATGGCGGGCGTAACCGATCGCCCCTATCGCAAACTATGCAAGGCGCTGGGGGCGGGCTACGCCGTGTCCGAAATGGCGGCCAGCAACCCGCGCCTGTGGGATAGCGTCAAGACGTCGCGGCGTCTGAATCATGATGGCGAGATCGATCCCGTCGCGGTACAGATCGCCGGATCGGATCCCGACATGATGGCCGAGGCCGCTGTCTTCAATATCGGTAAAGGCGCGCGGATCATCGATATCAACATGGGCTGCCCCGTAAAAAAGGTGTGCAATGTCGCTTCGGGCTCGGCCCTGTTGCGCAACGAATCGCTGGTGGCTTCCATACTGAAAAGCGTGGTGACCGCCTGCGCGCCCCATGGCGTTCCGGTCACCTTGAAGACCCGTACCGGTTGGGACCATGCGTCGCGCAACGCCCTGCGCGTCGCCCGCATGGCGCAGGACATCGGCGTGGCGGCCATCATCCTGCACGGGCGCACCCGCTGCGACCTGTATCAAGGCCACGCCGAATACGATACGATCAGGGACGTAAAGCAGGCGCTGGATATTCCGGTGGTCGCCAATGGCGACATCGACAGCCCTGAAAAAGCACGTTATGTGCTGGATTACACCGGCGCCGACGCGGTGATGGTCGGACGGGCGGCCCAGGGGCGACCCTGGATATTCCGCGAAATCAGCCATTACCTGGCCAGCGGGCAGGCGCTGCCGCCACCTACCTATGGCGAATTGCGCGACTGCCTGCTGGATCACCTGGAAGACCACTATCAGTTTTATGGCGAATTTACCGGCGTGCGTTCGGCCCGCAAACATATAGGCTGGTATCTGTCCGAATTGCCGGATGCGGGCGAATTTTTACCGCACATTAATAAAATCATCTGTACCAGCGAGCAAACCCGTGCCATCGAGCAATGGTTTGATCGCCATCCACCCAACGAGCCAATCATGGCCAAGGCCCGCGACACAAGCGTGGCCTAGAATATTTTCACCAAGGATCATGAGTAAAACCAACCCACTTGAACAATCCGTGCGCGATCAGCTCGAACGCTACCTGAATGATCTGGGCGAATCCGAGCCGCGCGATATGCTGGCCATGGTCATTCGCTGCGTCGAGCGGCCCGTCTTGCAGGTGGCCCTGGAACAATCCAATGGCAACCAATCGAAGGCGGCCGAAATGCTGGGCATTACGCGCAGCACCCTGCGCAAGAAGCTGCTGGCGTACAAGCTGCAATCCTGATTCTGAAACCCTCGACATCTCTACCATGAAAATCCAGACTGCTTTAATTTCGGTTTCCGACAAAACCGGCATCGTTGATTTCGCCCAGGCCTTGGCACAGCGCGGCGTGCGCTTGCTGTCCACGGGGGGCACGGCCAAACTGCTGGCCGAAGCCGGCCTGGCTGTCACCGAAGTCGCCCAGCACACGGGCTCGCCGGAAATCCTCGACGGCCGCGTCAAAACGCTGCATCCCAAGATACACGGCGGCCTGCTGGCCCGCCGGGACAGCGCCGAACACCTGAAGACCCTGGAAGAACATGGAATCGGCCGCATCGACCTGCTGGCGGTCAACCTTTATCCATTCCGTGAAACCATCAGCAAGCCGGGCTGCACCTTCGCCGATGCCGTAGAAAACATCGATATCGGCGGCCCCGCCATGCTGCGCGCCGCCGCCAAGAACCACGGTACGCCCAAAGGCGGCGTGACCGTAGTGATAGACCCGGCCGATTACAGCCGAATATTGGCCGACATGGATGGACCGCAGGGACAGCCCTCGTACGGGCTGCGTCTCGAGCTGGCGACCAAAGCCTACGCCCACACAGCCGCCTACGACGGGGCCATCGCCGCTTACCTGAGCAGCCTGGCCACCAGCGAGCCGGCCCAGGATCAGGCGCCGGAGCGCCAGGCGTGGCCGCGCACGCTGACCATCCAGGCGCAACAGCAGCAAGTCCTGCGCTATGGCGAAAACCCCCATCAGGCTGCTGCATTCTATGTAGACCACCCTCTACGCCCCGGTCTTCTGGGCAGCTACCGGCAATTGCAAGGCAAGGAATTGTCTTATAACAACATCGCCGATGCCGATGCGGCCTGGGAATGCGTGCGCAGCTTCCAGAGCAGCGCCTGCGTGATCGTCAAGCACGCGAACCCTTGCGGGGTTGCGCTGGGCGATGGTCCCTTGCAAGCCTATCAGCAGGCCTTCAAGACCGATCCGACCTCGGCTTTCGGCGGCATCATCGCCTTCAACCGTCCGGTGGACGAAGCCACTGCGCATGCCGTCAGCGCCCAGTTCGTGGAAGTGCTGCTGGCGCCGGGCTATTCGTCCGAAGCGCTGGCTGTCTTTGCCGCCAAAAAGAACGTGCGGGTCCTGGAAATTCCCCAGGGCGACGCGCACAATGCCTTTGACGTCAAACGCGTGGGCGGTGGCTGGCTGGTGCAAAATCCCGACGACTACCAGGTCGCGGAAAGCGATTTCAAGGTCGTGACCAAGCTGGCCCCCACCGAGCAGCAGATGCGCGACCTGGCTTTCGCCTGGAAGGTGGCCAAATACGTCAAGTCCAATGCCATCGTCTTCGTCGGCAATAGCATGACGCTGGGCGTGGGCGCCGGCCAGATGAGCCGCATCGACTCGGCGCGCATTGCGTCCATCAAGGCCGAGAACGCCGGCCTCACATTGGCCGGCTCGGCGGTTGCATCCGACGCCTTCTTCCCTTTCCGCGACGGCCTGGATGTCGTGGCCGATGCCGGCGCGACCTGCGTCATTCAGCCGGGCGGCAGCATGCGCGACAACGAAGTCATCGACGCCGCCAACGAGCGCGGCATCGCGATGGTCCTCACCGGCACGCGCCACTTCCGCCACTG
>JAEWEH010000035.1 GCA_023389535.1 Pseudomonadota bacterium | reverse complement strand
ATGCTGCTCAGCAGCCCAAACCGCTGGATTTCTAAGGATAGGTCATGATCGGTAATTGGAACTATGGCACCGGCCGCCGCAAAACTTCGGTAGCTCGCGTGTTCTTAAAGAAAGGCACGGGCAAGATCGTCGTGAACGGCAAGCCTGTGGACGAATACTTCGCCCGCGAAACTGGCCGCATGGTTGTGCGCCAGCCCCTGGCGCTCACCAACCACCTTGAGTCGTTCGACTTCCACGTCAACGTTCACGGCGGTGGCGAAAGCGGCCAAGCCGGCGCAGTGCGTCACGGCATCACCCGCGCGCTCATCGACTACGACGAGACCCTGAAGACTGCACTGAAGCAGGCCGGTTTGGTCACGCGCGATGCCCGCGAAGTCGAACGCAAGAAGGTCGGCTTCCACAAGGCGCGTCGCCGCAAGCAGTTCAGCAAGCGCTAATCTCCGTACTCGGGGCCTTGGGCCTTGCAACGCAAACACCCCCAGCCCCGGCTGGGGGTGTTTGCGTTGGTGCGCCGTTCAGCTGTCTTTTGGCCGATCGGTATTGCGGCAGCCCGGCTTGCTGCATAATTCTATTGTTGACGATTGTTTTTTGGGGATAGTTATGGCTACTAGCGGGGCAAAGCTCCAGGCCGGCGCACAAGGCGCTACGGCAAGCACCTCTCGGATCAAGGCAGGTATTGTGGGCGGCACCGGCTATACCGGCGTCGAACTGCTGCGCCTGTTGTCCCAGCACCCGAACGTGGAACTCACCGCCATCACGTCCCGCAAAGAAGACGGCATGCCGGTGTCCGACATGTTTCCCAATTTGCGCGGTCGGGTTGATCTGGCCTTTCAGACACCGGAACAGGCGGCGCTGGATCAGTGCGACGTCGTATTCTTTGCGACCCCGCACGGCGTTGCCATGAGCCAGGCGCAAGACCTGTTGCGTCACGATGTCCGCATCATCGACTTGGCGGCTGATTTCCGCCTCCAGGACACCCAGGCCTTCGAGCGTTGGTACAAGATGCCCCACGCCTGCCCGGACGTCCTGAAGGAATCCGCGTACGGCCTGGTCGAATTGAACCGGTCGGCTATCGGTAAGGCGCGGGTCATCGGCAACCCGGGTTGTTATCCCACCACGGTGCTGCTGGGTCTGGCGCCCTTGCTGGAAGGCGGCCGCAAGCTTGTCGACACGTCCAACATTATTGCGGATTGCAAGTCCGGCGTATCCGGCGCGGGTCGCAAAGCCGAGGTGGGTACCCTGTTTTCCGAAGCCAGCGACAACTTCAAGGCGTATGGGGTGGCCGGCCACCGCCATCATCCGGAAATCTCCGAGCAGTTGCAGGGCTTGGCGGGGGAACCTGTGGGCCTTATCTTTGTGCCGCACCTGGTGCCCATGATACGCGGCATGTTCTCGACGATCTACGCTCGCATCCTGCCCGAGGCCAGGGATACCGACTTCCAGGCATTGTTCGAGCAACGCTACGCCGACGAAGCCTTCATCGACGTCATGCCGGCTGGCAGCATGCCGGAAACGCGTTCCGTGCGTGCCTCCAACACCCTGCGTATCGCCGTGCACCGGCCCGAGGGTGGCGACCAACTGGTCATCCTGGTGACGCAAGACAATCTGGTCAAGGGGGCATCGGGGCAAGCCGTGCAGAACATGAACCTGATGTTCGGGTTGCCCGAATCGGCTGGCCTGACCCACGTGGCCGTGTTGCCCTAGGGCTAAAAACGTCCTGTTTCGTACGCCCGTCCGGGAACTGAATTCCTTCCGCGAGGTCTGTTCTAGGATGAAAAAAAAACGAACAGACGGCGCCGTTGCTGCAACGCCAGCAGTCCCGGCGGCTGCGCCGCTGCGGCGTGGGCCAGGGCGGGCAATGATGGCCGTGATGCTGATGGCCGCCGCCCTTGGCGGCGCGCTGATCGCGGGCTACTGGCAGCGTAACATCGTGGGGCGCGAGCATCTGTCCATGGCGCGCCAGGCGCAGCAGCAGTTGGACAGCGTCAAGGCCGATCTCGCACGGGTCAGGGCGCAGGCGGATGCCGCCGCCGGCCAGCTCATGGTCGAGGAAAGCACGCGCAAAAGCCTGGAGGCAACACTCGCCAGCACGCAGGCGGAATTGGGCAGGGCGCGTGAACAACTGGCTTTTTTTGATCAGCTCTGGCCCCCGGGCCCGAAAGGCTCCGTCAGCATCAGGGCGCTTGAAATCCAGCAGATGGGACCCACCTTGCAATACAAGGTGCTGCTGATGCGCAGCGGCCAGGAAGACACGCCCTTCAAGGGCCGCATGCAGTTCGTCGCCAACGGGCTGCAGGACGGCAAAGCGGCCAAGCTGGTCTTGCAGGCCATGCAGATGCCGGGCAGTTCGGATGCCCCCGCCGCGATCGCCGGCGAAGACGACATGTCGCTGGCGTTCGATAAATTGCAGCGTGGTGGCGGCCTGCTCAGTTTGCCCGAAGGCTTTACGCCACAGACGGTCACGCTCAACATCCTTGAAGGCACGGCCTTGCGGGTGTCGCGCACAGTCAACGTCCCGGTGGCTGAATAGCGCCGGGTGTTATAGTAGTTATATATGGTGCCGCCTCCCATGGCGGCCACGGAGTGCACATGAATACACTGACTCAAACGGCTGACCTGCAAGCGCCGCCTTCCCCTTTGATTTTCACTGATGCTGCAGCGTCCAAAGTCAAGGAACTGCTCGCCGAAGAAGGCAATCCGGAACTCAAACTGCGCGTTTTCGTCCAGGGGGGTGGTTGTTCCGGCTTCCAGTACGGCTTCACGTTCGATGAAACCGTCAACGATGACGACACCAGTATCGATAAGGAAGGCGTACAGCTACTGGTCGACCCCATGAGCTTTCAATATCTCGTCGGGGCCGAGATCGACTACAAGGACGACCTGGAAGGCGCGCAGTTCGTCATTCGCAATCCGAACGCGACAACCACCTGCGGTTGCGGTTCTTCGTTC
>JAEWEH010000008.1 GCA_023389535.1 Pseudomonadota bacterium | reverse complement strand
GATCATCACGACTGGCGCAATCGCTCCCATTATGTCGGGCAAAGTGCGGCCGCTGGCCATTACCGCCAAAGAGCGCATCCCGGCATTGCCGGAGGTGCCCACCTTCGATGAGGCTGGCGTGAAAGGTTTCTTCATGGAGTCCTGGTATGGCATCGTCGCACCTGCGGGAACCCCGCGTCCGATCCTGACCAAACTTAACGAAGCCTTGGCCAAGTCCCTGGAAAGTCCAGCTTTGCGCAAGCAATTTGTCGATTCCGGCTCGGTTCCGGCGCAGTCGCTGTCCATCGACGCCTATTGGGACATGGTCAACAAAGGAATGGTTGAAGCTGCGGAATTGGTCCGTATTTCGGATGCCAAGGCGGAAAACTGATTCTGGGGACGGTCCCCGGCGGTTCATGTCGTAAGGGCGCATCCCTTCTCGCGCGCGGATATCTTCGGAGGAAGCATCTTCAGCTCATCCATGTCCATCCCTGCGCAAAAGGGTCGCCCCCGGCCAGTCAGCACAATGGCGCGCACATCGGGGGCGTAGGCGTGTTCCAGCACTAAGAGGCAAGTAAAAGCAGTACATGGCCGGGCCGCTATCTACGGCAGTACCTTAGTCAGCCCATCGCTGCCTCGGCTCGTCGTCATATTTCTATAGCGCAACGGCCTTTAAGTTGCCCAGCGCGCAAGGTAAGCCGGGGCCATAAGCACTCTATCCTGAAAGGCCAGCACGCTTGTGCGATCCCTGAAGGGAGTTTTCACTTGCCTGCTGCAGGTGAGCTCCACTTTGTCTGAACAGTAGCCAAGGGTGATGAAGAAGGGCTCCGTTGCAGATAAAAAATGTAATGTTATAACATTACATTTTCTGGATTCCAGCGACTTTGTGGTTCCAGCCATCATCTCAATCCCGCAGCTCTACAGGAATACTCATGAGACCGCCTTTTCCGCCTTCGGCCCTAGTTATCATCTTGCCTTTCGTTTCGTCGGTTCATGCGCAATCCGCGCCCGCCGACGCTGTGCCGGTGGAACGCCTGCAGCCCATCATCGTTTCAGCCAACCCTATGCGCCTCGATAGCAACAGCCTGGCAACGCCCGTGAGCGTATTGCAAGGCGATCGCCTGGTTCTGAACCGGCGCGGTACGCTGGGTGAACTGCTTGAAGGCGAGCCCGGCGTGCGTGCCGACACATTTGGTGGCGGCGCCAGCCGGCCCGTCATCCGTGGCCAGACCGTGCCACGTGTCAAGGTGCTGAGCGACGGGTCAGAGGTAATGGACGCCTCCGGTGTATCGCCTGACCATGTAGTGACGGTCGATCCTTTATTGACGCGCCGCGTCGAAATCCTGCGCGGGCCTTCGGCTCTTTTATACGGCGGCGGCGCTATCGGTGGCGTGGTGAATGTGCTGGACGACAAGATCCCGACCAAGATCCCGGAAAATGGCTTGACAGGGACGATTGATACATCGGCCGCCACAGCGGCACGTGAGCGTGCGGGGGCAGTGGGCTTGACGGTGGGCGAGGGCAATATTGCTTTACACGTGGAAGGCGCCCGACGCCGCGCCGACGATTACCGGGTGCCCGACTGGACGGGCAGCCGGGTCGCGAACTCCAATGCGGAAAGCACCACAGGCAGCGTGGGCCTGTCCTTCATCGGAAGCCGGGGTTATATAGGCGCGGCCTATTCCTATCGGGAGGACGACTATGGTCTACCCGGGCATAGTCACGAGTACGAGGATTGCCATCCGCACGGTTCCACACTGCATTGCGGAGGGCATGATCAAGGACATGACGATAATGACCACGAGCATGAACATGACCACGACCATGGGGAACACGCCGCCACCGCGCATCTGCGCAGCAAGCGTGTGGATATACGTGGCGAACTCAAGGACCCCTTCGCCGGCTTTTCGAATTTACGCTTTCGCGCGGGACATACCGATTACCGGCATAGCGAACGCGACGGGGATGAACTGGGAACGACCTTCACCAACCGCGGATATGATGGCCGGCTGGAATTGCAGCATCAGCCGCTGGGCGGCTGGGACGGCGTCATAGGCGTGCAGGCTTCCCGCTATGACTTCGCCTCGTTCGGCGGAGGAGAAAACTTCATTCCCAAGACGCGTACGCAAACAGCGGGGGTATTCCTGCTGGAGAGCTACGATTGGCATGATTGGCGCTTCGAACTGGGAGCGCGCCACGAACACCAATCTGTCCGTCCAGATAGCGGCAGCCAGCCGGACTACAGCGGTAACGCCACCTCCTTGTCGGCGGGAGCGACCTGGGATTTCGTTCCCGGCTATGCGGCATCACTGTCGGTATCGCGCTCGCAGCGCATGCCCAATGCTCAGGAACTCTATGCGCGCGGCGTGCATTTCGCTACGCTGACGTATGAACAGGGCAATGCCGGGCTGGATAAAGAGACGGCGCACACCGTGGACCTGGGCCTGCGCAAGATCGAGGGTGACCTGCGGTTCGCGGTGAATGTCTTCATGAGCCGGATCGACGGCTATATCTATGGAAATACACTGGATCAGCACGACGATTTCCGGCTGATCCAGTACACGCAGGGCGATGCGTCTTTCGCCGGCATCGAAGCCGAAGCGTCTTACCGGGTTTCACCGCTTGTATCCGTGGCCATCTTCGGCGACTACGTGCGCGCCAAACTGCGTGATGGCGGCGGAAACTTGCCGCGCATCCCTGCTGCGCGGGTGGGGGCGCGCACCGACCTGACGTGGAACCGCTGGGCAGGCTTCCTGAAGTACACCAGCGTACTGCGCCAGAACCGCATAGCGGCATATGAAGATACTACCTCCGGTTATGGACTGCTGGGGGCGGGCGTGTCATATAAAGGCAGCCTGGGCGGCACGGACTACCTGCTGTACCTGAAGGGAACCAATCTGCTCAATAGGCTTGCCTACAACCACGCTTCCTTCATTTCCCGTGCCGCTCCCATACAGGGGCGCAGCATCATGGCCGGAGTACGACTGGAGTTCTAAGCGGCCCGCTTGCCGCGTGGCAGAAGGCCCACGGCAAGCAAGGTGCATGCGCCGGCGCATGCGAACGCGTAATCGTAGCGCCCGCTTGCGGCCACAAAAGCGGCGAACGCCGCTGGCGCCAGCATATTGACCACGGCGACCAATATGCTGGCCCCGGCGGCCGTTTCGGAAATCAGGTGAGAAGGCGAACGGCGGGCCACTTCCGCGATCTGTACACCATTCCAGCTTGCGGCCGAAGCGCCCGCCACGAAAGCCAGTATGACCATGGCCCATAGCGGCCAGCCAGGCGTGCTGCATCCCAGCATCACCGTCGTCACCGCCGAGAAGATCGCCGCAATGAGCAGCGGCGCGGTGGTCGACTGCAAATGGTCGGATAGCCAGCCCAGGACAATGCGGCCTATCACGCCTCCTGCTTGCATCACGGCGAATACGACACCCGCCTCGCCCAGCGAGTAGCCCAACCGGTCTATCAGGTAGATCACGGTGAAGGTGAACCAGCAGCTTTGGGATACCGCGAACAAGCTGCCTACGATGGATACCTTCATCAAGCCGCGGTTGCTCTTCAGTGAGGCCAGGGGCGCTTTCAAGGTACGCAGCCATTGGAACTTGGGCAGCGTGAAGCGCCAGCGCCAGCGCCTGCCAGCCGGCGTT
>JAEWEH010000433.1 GCA_023389535.1 Pseudomonadota bacterium | reverse complement strand
CCTCTTGTTTATGTCTGGGTTGCAGGCGACAGGCGCCAGATCAGGAACGGACGTTCCGGCGTCAGCGCAATATGCTGCCGATTTCCTCGCAACTCGAAGCGGCCCTCGTTGAACAAGTCTTCAAACCGCAGGCTGTCGCCCGCCTGGGGCCATTGCCAGGTCGGCAAGTCCAGCGTACCGCTCTGTGTCGCGTGCGGGTCCAGGCTGATGGCGACCAGTACGATGTTGTCCTCTTCGGGCGTCGTCTTGGTAAAAAAGAGGATCTGATCGTTATCGATGTGATGGAAACGTATCCCCAGGTGCGTCTGCAGCGCGGGATTGAGGCGTCGCATCCGGTTCAGCCGGGTTATCTCGTCGATGATATTGCCTGGCCTGTTCCAGTCCCAGGAACGCAGCTCATACTTCTCGGAGTCCTGGTATTCCTCTTTGCCGGGAACGCTACGGGCTTCGCACAGTTCGAAGCCGTTATACATTCCCCACAGGCCTGACGTGGTCGCCGCCAAGGCTGCACGGATAAGGAATCCCGGCCTGCCCGCATCATGGAGGAAATACGGATTGATGTCCGGCGTGTTGACAAAGAAGTGCGGCCGGAAGAAGTCCGCCAAGGGAGGCGTGGACAGCTCGGTCAAATAATCGGTCAGTTCCTGCTTGCCATGACGCCAGGTAAAGTAAGTATACGACTGCGAGAAGCCGACCTTGGCAAGCCTGTACATCATCTGCGGCCTGGTAAAGGCCTCTGAAAGGAAGACCACTTCCGGGTGTGCTCCCCGCACTTCAGCGATCAGCCATTGCCAGAACGGCAAGGGCTTCGTATGGGGGTTGTCCACCCGGAACAAGCCGACCCCCTGGTCGACCCAGAACAGCACGACATCCCGCAATGCGCGCCATAGTGGCGCGCCGCCCAGATAGAAGTCCGGATTCACGATGTCTTCGTAGCGCTTGGGCGGATTCTCGGCATAGCGCAGCGACCCATCGGCGCGCCAATCAAACCATTCGGGGTGCCGTGCCAGCCATGGGTGATCCGGCGAACACTGTATGGCGAAATCGATGGCGATTTCGATGTTGTGTTCCGCCGCGGCACGCACGAGGTCGCGAAAGTCATCGATGGTTCCCAGTTCGGAGTGCACGGCATCGTGCCCCCCTTCCGGCGAACCAATCGCATAAGGGCTGCCCGGATCGCCTTCGTTTGCCGATAATGCATTGTTGCGTCCCTTGCGGTTCGTCTGCCCTATCGGATGTATCGGCGGCATGTAGAGCACATCGAAGCCCATGTCCCGTATATAAGGCAAACGCGCCTGTACGTCCCTGAACGTTCCATGCGTCCCGGGCGTAGGGCTTTGGGAACGCGGGAACAGTTCGTACCAACTGGCATAGCCCGCCTCGCGGCGCTCCACCGTCAAGGGGTATACGCGGTCGGTCACGGCGAAGGCATGCGCGTCGACCGCCTGCATTTTTTCCGCCGCGTCTTCCGACAGCACCAAGTCAATGTGCCGCCGGTCCGCCGCCGGTATGGCCTTGACCTCGGGCGCCTGGGCGGTGTAGCCGGTCAACAAGAGTTCCCGACGGGCTTTAGGCCTGACCCGCTGAGGCTGCCCGAGCTCGCGCAACAGCGCCGCCAGTTCGGTGGCCTCGTCGGGCAGGTCGTCGCGCACGCGCTCGAGGGCGTCGGCCATCAACATCCGAGCCTCTTCGATTTCCAGCGAAACGTTCTGGCCGGCATCGCGCTTTTTCTTCAGAGCCTCGCAATGCGATGCCCAGGCATCGTGCCACGCCTGAACGGTATAACAATGGGGCCCCAGCCGCTCGGGCGCGAATTCGCCCTGCCAGCGATCGTTGCCCAGCGGTCGCATGGCAACACGATGCCACTGCGCCTCGTCCGTCGCTTTCCATAATAATTCAACTGCCAGGCGGCTGTGGCCGTCCATGAAGACATCCGCCTCCACCTTCAACGCCTGGCCCAGGCAACGCTTCACGGGAAAGCGGCCCCCATCGACTTGCGGTGTAACGCGTTCGATTGCAATGCGCGCGTCTTCAACGGGGGACGGCGCGCCCGCCTTGGCCAGCGAAATTCCCGTAGGCACCTTGACGGCCGCGGCCCGCGCGGCAGGAATCAGGCTGTAATCCCCGGCTTCGATCACGGGCGGCGCACTGGCGGTCAGCGCATAACGGCCTGGCAAGCGCGAGGCCAGCAAACCGCTATCCACCCTGGCGGCCTGCGTGCCAGGATTAAGCAATAGCACGGCGGCTTTTTCACCCGGCCTGAATATGCCGGTCAGTCCGTACAAGGGGCCAGTGAGCAAGCGCATCGGACCGACGGCCTCTGCATGCGACGCCTGCCAACGGTTGGCCTCTGCAATCTCCTGCGGGCCGAGCAAGTCCTCTGTGCCTTGCGGCATCAGTATGCCGTCACCCGTAAAGGCCGCGCTCCATAGAAGCCGCCGCGCCTTGGCGGTTTGATCGGCGACGAGCGGCAGCTCTCTGCCTGAGGCTTCCAGGTCCACCAAAGGCGCTATGCACGGCGCCACTCGGGATAAGCGTTGTTGCTCTTCCAGCAGCCAACCCGATTGGAAGTCCCACCAAGGCAATGAGCTGAAGGTGTAAAGGAAGCCGCACTCTTTCAACGCGGCAAGCTGGGCCCAAGTCAGTCCAGGGGTCCAGGCGATGAACACGCAGTCGGGATGATGCTCGTGAACCATACGGATCAGGCGTTTCCATTCCGGAGCGGCAAGATGATGCAGACGATGACAACAATATCCCGTCACCCCCGCCGCGCACCACGTACCCAGTCGTTCCGCCCACTGCTCCAGCGCGTCCGCCGCAATGTCTTCCGCGAGCAGGTCCATCATGAACGCCAGGTCGTGCTCGGCGCACTGAGGCGCGCCCCCCAAGGCATCGGACAAGCCGCGCATATCAGCTTGCGCCCCGGCCCATGTGGCCGCCATGCCGCCCGGCTGGGAAGCCGGCAGCGGCGGCGTCATGATGGCATCGAAGCCCATGTCCCTGACTTGCGGGATCAATCCTTCCCAATGCTCAGAGGCGGTTCGGTCGGGGTGCCGGCGCCACGCGGTAGTAGATACATAATATATACGCATGGTAGTTATGTATGCATGTTGGTCAAGCCGCAGAGGCTTCACTGGTTGCCAAGGAGCCGGTGGCTACCCCACCC
>JAEWEH010000429.1 GCA_023389535.1 Pseudomonadota bacterium | reverse complement strand
AAGCTCCAGGGCAAAATCCAGTCCCGTGCCGAACCATGTGTTCGTCAGGCTGAAGAAAATCGGCCCAGCCAACTGGCCTGCAGCAAACGACGCTGTCATGGCCGCCATCAAATGGCGCGCCCGCGAGCCGCCAACCGCTTGTGCTTCCTGCATTGCCAGCATGGTGATCACCATGAACGTGCCGCCGACGCATACCGCGGCGATGACGATGGCGCTCAGGCCGGGGGCCAGGGCGGGCACAATGACGCCGGCCGCCATGACGATATGGGAGGCGATCCAGAGAGTCCTGCGCGTATAGGCGGCTGACAACCGCGTGATCAACAATGTAGATACAGAAGCGGCTAAGCCGAAGATCGGCCACGCCAGGCCGAACAGAGCAGGGTCGTCCACCAGCAGGCGAGCCTGTGCTGGCAGGAAGGTGGCCGGGAGGATATAGCCGAAACCAAAGAGGCCATAGCTGACGATCAGCTTGCCGTGTCCTCCCGCAGGTGTTGCTGCCGGCGCCTTGCTGGCCGCAGCCGTCGGTCCGGATGCCCAGAGTTGCCGCGCGCTGATTGCGCCCGCCAGAGCAATGGCCCCCAACAAAAGCCAGGCGTGCGCGGAGGCCACGCCGCGCATCGCCAGAACCATGCACAGCAATCCGGCGACGGCAATACCTATGCCTACGCCCGCAAAGACCAAGCCCGCCAGCGCCTGCCGGCCCACGGCGGCCAGCCGCGATAAACAAAGTGCCGCTGTGCTGACCAGCACCCAAGCGCTGGCCAGGCCGGCGATGAAACGCCAGGCTACCCAGCCGTACCAGCCGCCCGTCATGCCCATCAACGCGGTGGATGCCACCACCAGCAACAAGCCCACGCGCAGCACCGCGGCCGGCGAGCCGGGCAGGGCGGCGGCCGTCAGCGCCCCTACGAAGTAGCCGAGATAGTTGGCGCTGGCCAGCCAGCCGCCTTCGGCCAGGCCCAGGCCCGCATCTGCCTGCATCATTGGCAATAGCGGCGTAAAGGCAAAGCGGCCTATGCCCATGGCGACGGCCAGTGCGACAAATCCGGAAAGGGCCAATATGCCGGCGGATGGCTGGTTCGACATTGATGCTCCAATTTTTTACCAAGACTGTAGCGGCCCGGGCCCGATTCCGCCAGCGAAAACAGGCCCAATACGTTACATTAACGCCTTGAATTCTTTTTTTCTTCCACCATGCACCAGCGTATCCTCATCCTCGATTACGGCTCACAAGTCACTCAACTCATCGCGCGCCGCGTGCGCGAAGCCGGCGTGTACTGCGAAATCCATCCCGGCGACGTCGACGATGCCTTTATCGAGTCCCAGCAAGGCCTGAAGGGCATCATCCTGTCGGGCAGTCATGCCTCGGCTTACGCCGATGAATCCCTGAAAGTACCTGCCAAGGTGTTCGATGCCGGCGTGCCAGTGCTGGGCATATGCTACGGCATGCAATCCATGGCCGCGCAATTGGGCGGCAAGGTGGAATGGTCGGATCACCGCGAATTCGGCTACGCCGAGGTGCGTGCCCACGGGCATACTCGTCTGCTCGATAGCTTGCAGGATTTCACCACGCCTGAAGGCCATGGCATGCTCAAGGTCTGGATGAGCCACGGCGACAAGGTCACCGCGCTGCCGCCCGGCTTCAAGCTCATGGCGTCCACGCCGTCCTGCCCCATCGCCGGCATGGCCGACGAAGCCCGAGGCTTCTACGCCGTGCAGTTCCATCCCGAAGTCACCCATACCGCCCAGGGCGAAGCCATATTGGCCCGCTTCGTCGGCGAAATCTGCGGCTGCGACCGCGACTGGAACATGCCGGACTACGTCGCGGAAGCCGTTGCTCACATACGCGAGCAAGTCGGCAGCGACGAAGTCATCCTTGGCCTGTCGGGCGGCGTGGACTCCTCCGTGGCCGCAGCGCTGATCCACAAAGCCATCGGCGATCAGCTCACCTGCGTATTCGTCGACCACGGCCTGCTGCGCCTGAACGAAGCCAAGCAAGTCATGGACACCTTCGCCGACCACTTCGGCATCAAGGTCATCCATGTCGATGCCACCGAGGCCTTCATGGGCAAGCTGGCCGGCGTCGCCGACCCTGAAGCCAAGCGCAAGATCATCGGCAAGGAATTCGTCGAAGTCTTCCAGACCGAAGCAGGCAAGCTCAGCCAGGCCCGCTGGCTGGCACAAGGCACCATCTATCCAGACGTCATCGAATCGGCCGGCGCCAAGACCGGCAAAGCCGTCGCCATCAAGTCCCACCACAATGTCGGCGGCCTGCCCGATACGTTGAACTTGAAATTGCTCGAACCCCTGCGCGAACTCTTCAAGGACGAAGTGCGCAAGCTGGGCATCGCCTTAGGGCTCCCGCCCGCCATGGTTTACCGCCATCCTTTCCCCGGCCCCGGCCTGGGCGTGCGGATTTTGGGCGAGGTCAAGAAAGAATACGCCGACCTCCTGCGCCGCGCCGACGCCATCTTCATCGAGGAACTGCGCAAGACCGTCGATCCCATCAGCGGCAAGAACTGGTACGACTTAACGTCCCAGGCCTTCGCCGTCTTCCTGCCTGTCAAATCCGTCGGCGTCATGGGCGACGGCCGCACCTACGACTACGTCGTCGCGCTGCGCGCCGTACAGACCTCGGACTTCATGACCGCGGACTGGGCGGAACTGCCTTACGCATTGCTCAAGAAAGTATCGTCGCGCATCATCAATGAAGTGCGCGGTATTAATCGGGTGACTTACGACGTGTCGAGCAAGCCTCCTGCGACGATAGAGTGGGAATGAGCTTGCAGCGGCGGGGCGCTCCAAACGGCGCACTGCCTCCGCCTCGGAACGGGATAGTCAAATTACCAGCGAGTAAAGCAATGAACACCAGTGAACGGATCTATTCCGGCAAGACCAAAGACCTATACGCCTTGCCGAACGGCAATATTCTTCTTGTATTCAAGGACGACGTCACCGGCGCGGACGGCGTTATCGATCCGGGCGCCAATACCGTCATCGGGAAGGTCGAAGGCAAGGGCCGTAAATCCCTCGCCATGACCGACTACTTCTTCAAGTGCCTGCGCGTGGCTGACATCCCCACTC
>JAEWEH010000196.1 GCA_023389535.1 Pseudomonadota bacterium | reverse complement strand
GTGCACCGCGGCCAGCGGGCGTGTCCTCAGCCTCGCGCCAAGAATGGCGCGGCGTGCCGGATTACAGGGCGTCCTGGTAGCGCTTCAGCGTTTCGGTTCCCGGTTTGCCCAGTTGGTCCAGCGAACTGGCCCAGCGCTTCCGGGTTTCTGCCAGTTTTTCACCCAGCTTGGCCTTTTCAGCATCGCTCATCAGGACTTCCTGCATGCCGTCTTTCTTGAGCTGCGCCACGATGTCTTTGTTTGTCTTGTCCACCCAGCTGCAAATATTCTGGACGGCTTCTTCGCTGGTCTTGGTAAGCGTCGCCTGCTGCTCGGGCGACAGCTTCTTCCAGCCGCGCTCGGTAATCGCGAACACGGAAATGAAGCTGGCCGTGCTGACATTGGTCGTCATGTACTTCAGTGCGGTTTGCCAGTCGAAGGGATGCAGGCTGAGCAAGGTGACGAACATGCCGTCCAGCGTGCCGCGTTGCAAGGAAGGCAGCACGTCGGGTCCGGTCATCTTGATGGGAACGGATCCTACTTGGCTTGCAGTGATGTCCATGGCGCCGCCCGCCGTGCGCATCTTCAGGCCGTGCAAGTCATCCAGCGTCGTGACTTTTTTGTTGGTGGTGACAATGGCGTAGGGCGCGTAGGTCATGGCCCACAGCACACGCAGGCCCAGGGGTTTGTATTCCTTGTCCGCTAGAAAGCCGCCGGGTTTCATCAAAGACATCAGCGCCTTGTTGCCATCGCAGGTGTTATCGAAGAGGTCGGGCAATTCCGCCACACCGGATAGCGGGAATTTTTCAGAGATATAGGCTGGGGAAAGATGCACGATGTCGGCCACGCCGGATTGAGCCAGCGTAGCCATGTCTTTGGCTTTGCCGATTTGCTGGGCGGGATAGTATTCGAACTGGATCTCGCCATTGGAGGCTTTGGTGGTGGCATCCATCCATGGCTTGACCCCTTCGATCACCGTGTAATGGGAGACCGGCAGCCAGTCGGCAAACTTCAGCTTGACGGTATCGGCCCTGGCTGGGCTGGCGCCCGCGGCGAATACCCCCATAAGAAGCACGGTTGCGGCGGTTCTTGCGCCGGCGCAAGCGAATATACCTGCCTTCCTGGCTTGATGTTGAGCGATCATGATCCTTGTCTCCCGAGAGTTGCGTTGTATTATTAATACCGAACGTTCGGTATATGTGGGCATAGATTAAGCGTCGGTTTTTTTTCTGTCAACATTTTTTTTACCGAACGATCGGTATATAATCTTTACGAAATAAGCATATTCGAACGGACACAAGGCGGCTTATGGCTTGGCAACGCGGTGCCGGCGCCTTGGTAAGGCGGGGCCAGGCAAGACAGGGAAAAGAACTATGGCTGACAGCATTGCTGCTCGCGATGAGGTGTTGAACCGCATCGCCAAGGTGTTTCGCGACGAAGGCTACGAGGCCGCATCGCTGGCCCGGCTGGCCCAGGCCTCGGGCCTTAGCAAGGCCAGTCTCTACTATCATTTTCCGAACGGCAAGGAAGAGATGGCCATGGCCGTCATCGAGCGCGCCAACGAGATGTTTACCGAACAGGTGATCCAGCCGCTGCGGTCCAATGCCAGCGCAAGCGCTCGTATCGCCCAGATGGTGCGCAATCTCGATGCCTATTACTGCAAGGGGCAGGAATCGTGCCTGCTCGGCGTGCTGGCCATGAGCGCAACGCCGGCCGTCTTTCATCCGCATATCAAGCGGGGCCTGCTTGAATGGATCAATGCACTGACCGAAACGCTGCTGGACCTGGGGTTGCCGAAACGGGTGGCGCGGCAGCGGGCGGAAGACGCGGTGTGCAGGGTTGAAGGGGCGTTGTTGCTGGTCCGGGGAATTGCCGATACCGGCCCTTTCCGCAGGGTGCTGTCTTTGCTGCCCGCCCAAATCCAGGAACCGGTCGCTTCCTAAATTCGAACCATCTTCGGTATCACCTTGCCCGCCCGCGGGTGGTGACAAAAAAATTCACATCAAGGAGAAGTGGCATGAAGGTTTATGACAAGCTGTTTATAGATGGGGAATGGGCGCAACCGTCGACCCGCGACATGATCGATGTCGAAAGCGCGTCGACGGAGCAAGTCATTGGCCGTATTCCCGCCGGGACGGCGCAAGACGCCGAGCGGGCGGTTCAGGCGGCACGCTGTGCCTTCGATGGCTGGGCCGCCACCAGCGCTTCTCAACGCGCCGCTTATCTGGACGCCATCCAGGCGCAGTTGAAAGCGCGTGGCGCTGAAATCGGTGAAACGATTGCACATGAAGTGGGCATGCCATTAGAGCAGGCCATCAAGATACAGGCCGGGTCGCCGCGATTCACGTTTGCCTCGTACGCCAAGATGCTGGCCGACTTCGAATGGCGGGAACAACTGGGCAATTCGGTGGTGATGCGCGAACCGGTCGGGGTGGCAGCCTGCATTACGCCGTGGAATTATCCCCTGCACCAGATCGCCGCCAAGGTTGCGCCGGCACTGGCGGCGGGTTGCACTGTCGTGCTGAAGCCCTCGGAAGTCGCGCCCTTGAATGCGTTCATCCTGGCTGAGATCATTGAATCGGTGGGTCTGCCCAAAGGGGTGTTCAACCTCGTCACGGGCTACGGCCCGGTTGTCGGGGAGGCCTTGGCCAGCAGCCCCGACGTCGACATGGTGTCTTTCACAGGCTCTACGCGGGCCGGCAAGCGGGTGGCGGAACTTGCCGCCGCCACGGTCAAGCGCGTATCGCTGGAGCTTGGCGGGAAATCCGCGGCCATACTCCTGCAGGATGCGGATCTGGCCGCTGCAGTGAAGGGCACTGTTGCGGCCTGCTTCATGAATGCGGGGCAGACCTGCAGCGCTCACACGCGTCTGCTGGTGCATGAGGCGCAATACGACGATGTCGCGCGCATGGCGTCACAGGAAGCATCAAAATACAGGCCAGGCGATCCGTTCGACAAGGCCGTCACCATGGGGCCGCTTATTTCCTGCGCACAGCGCGAACGCGTCCAGGCGTATATCCGCCAAGGGCTGGAAGAGGGTGCGGAACTGCTGGCCGGTGGGCCGGAGGCGCCCAAGGGCTTGGATAAAGGCTATTTCGTGCAGCCTACTGTATTCGGCAAGGTGGCGGCGTCCAGCACCATAGCCCAAGAGGAAATTTTCGGGCCAGTGCTGGCCATTCTGACTTACCGCAGCGAAGACGAAGCGGTGACTATCGCCAATGGCACGCCATTCGGCCTGGCTGGCGCCGTGTGGTCCGCCGACCAGGACGCGGCGTTGCGGGTGGCCGGGCGCTTGCGTACCGGCCAGGTCGATATCAATGGCGGCGAGTTCAATATGCTGGCGCCGTTCGGCGGCTATAAGCAATCCGGTTATGGCCGTGAACTGGGCAAGTACGGGCTGGAAGAATTCCTGGAATACAAGTCCGTGCAATTGAAGCGTTAAGCGCCGCTACGCGGCGCTATACCACCGCACCCCCTGATCATCGGTGTCAACCTTGGCCAGGCCACGCTGCAATAGGTAATTCAGGTGCGCAATGCTTTCCCCGGTGGCCAGGTTGAAGCGGCCATGGTCTTCCGGGGGTATGGGCCTGGAAAACAGCTCCGTAAACACATCTATTGCACGCTTGGGTTCGTGC
>JAEWEH010000185.1 GCA_023389535.1 Pseudomonadota bacterium | reverse complement strand
CGTGTGCCCTCGTGCGACCAGTAGATGGGCGCTTCCCAGCCATGCTCCTGGATCGTGGCCCAGCCATCGGAAAGCCAGAACTCCGGCCGTGAGTATCCGCCATCGGCGATAAAGGCCGCGTATTCCCCGCAGCTGACGAGCCGATCGCACAGCAGGTAAGGCTGCAGCAGGACTTCGTGGCGCGGCGTTTCGTTATCGAAGGCGAATGCGTCTTCTGTCGCGCTGTCGTGCCCGATGTGCACGCGCCCGCCGGGAAATTCCAGCCACGATGGCTCATATCTTTCCTTTTGGCCTGGCGGCTCCAGTGGTTCGGAAGCATGTGGGACCAGCAGACTGTCTTGTTCGCGAAGGTAGGACGGGCGCAAGGGATTGAGCGAAAGCGCATGAACAATATCAGTCACCAGCAACTCCTGATGCTGCTGTTCATGATTCAGGCCGAGGATAACGCGCTGGCGTACCGGTTCCCATTGCTCGTCATCGCAGCGCCCGATCAAATCGAGCATGGCAGCGTCAACATGAGCGCGGTAGGCTTGCACCTCCTTCACTGCGGGCCGCGTCAGCATCCCGCGCTGAGGACGCGCCAGGCGCGGGCCCAAGGCTTCATAGTAGGAATTGAACAGGTACAGGTAGCGTTCATCGAACAAGGCATAGCCTTGCAGGTAGGGCTGCAGCAGCATGGCTTCGAAGAACCAACTGGTATGAGCCAGATGCCATTTGGTCGGGCTGGCTTCGGGCATGGACTGCACGCACTGGTCTTCCGGCGTAAGCGGGGACGCAAGCTTCAGGCTATAGCGACGGATCCCGCTATAGAGATCTGCGAGGTATGCGCGAGTATTGACATAGGAATTGCTGGCGACGTCGGCTAGGGTCATGGGGCGCGAGCTCCGGCATGGCGATAAAGGCGGGGTGATTCAGCAAGCCGCATGCCCGAACATTATCTGGCTTTCCTGCGGACGACGCCTTGAATGATGGAGTATTGGTATAGAATATTTCTGGTTTAGAAATAATGATATTGAAGGTGCCATGGACCGCCTGCTCTCGATGCAAGTATTCGAAAAGGTGGCGGATGAAGCCGGGTTCGCCGCGGCCGCCCGCGCCCTGGATATGTCGCCCCCGGTCGTGACACGGTTGATCGCTGAACTGGAAGCGCATCTTGGCGCGCGGCTATTTCAAAGGACGACACGGCGAGTGTCGCTGACGGAAGCCGGCGAAGCCTATCTGGGCCGGGTCCGGCAGATCCTGCAGGATGTCGAAGAGGCCGATGCACTGGCCAGTTCGCATACGCAGCAACTGGCCGGTCGTTTGCGCCTGCATACGCAACCCGTACTCGCCACATACGTGATCGCGCCTTTGCTCAAGGGCTTTCGCCAGCACTATCCACGCATCATTATCGACGTGGAGGTCGAGGCTTACCGGGAACCGCCAATCGAAAATTTCGACATCACACTGCTCGGTACCGACGCAGCATTTGATGCCAACATCGTCGCGCGCAAAGTGGTCGAGTCCGAAGTCATACTGGTTGCATCGCCGGATTATCTGGAGCGTAACGGTTCGCCGCAGACCCCACAGGACTTGGCGCAGCACGACTGCCTGCGCCTTAAAAGGCCGGACGGGCCATTGCAGCCATGGCGCATGTGGTCTGATCAGGGTGCAGGCGGCGAGGCGGTCCAGACGAGCGTCGAACCGGTTCTGATCGCAAACCATACCGATACTCTGCTGCGCGCCGCCCTGGATGGCGCCGGCATTACGTCGGTAGCGATGGATATTGTGGCGCCATACCTGACCCGCGGAGAACTGGTCCGGGTGTTAAGCCCGTGGGTCACGGGGCGCCTCGCCATGTTTGCGGCACTGCCCAGCCGCAAACTGATTCCACAGCGATCCCAGGTGTTCCTGGACTACTTGGTTGTCCATACCCGTCAGCAGCACAGCATAGCCCTGCAGGCATGCGCCGCCTGCCAGGAATAGGGCGCTAAATCCAGAATAATAGGAAACCGCTGCGGACATAAAAAAACCCGCAGAACCGGTGTTCTTGCGGGTTTTATAGGCCAGGCGTCTTGAGCAATGCGCCGGGCCGGAAAGTATCTGGTAGGCAGTACTGGATTCGAACCAGCGACCTCTACGATGTCAACGTAGCGCTCTAACCAACTGAGCTAACCGCCTAAGAAGAACGAGATTCTAGCCTATTTATTTTAGGTTTGTCAAAATGGCTGCGCAAGCGGGTAAAACGCGCATCAAGATGCGCGCAACACCCACGGTTGCTCTAGTGGAAAACCACCGTCCGATTGCCATTCATCAGTATGCGATGCTCCGCGTGCCACTTCACGGCTCGTGCCAGTACCACGCTTTCCACGTCGCGCCCCAGCGTGGTCAATGCTGTGGGGCTCATCGAATGGCTCGCACGCGCCACATCTTGTTCGATGATCGGGCCTTCGTCCAGGTCCGCGGTTACATAATGAGCTGTAGCGCCGATCAGTTTCACGCCCCTGTCATGGGCCTGGTAGTACGGCTTTGCGCCCTTGAAGCCTGGAAGGAAACTGTGGTGGATATTGATGGCGCGCCCGTGCAATTCCTTCGACATTTCGTCGCTCAAGACCTGCATATAGCGGGCCAGCACAATCAGTTCCGCCTCTTCGGCGGCGATTACCGCTCGCAGCTGCGCTTCTGCCGCCGGCTTGGTGGAAGCGGTGACGGGGATGTGATGGAAAGGGATGTCGTGGGAAGCGGCCAGCTGATAGAAGTCCCGGTGGTTGGAAACCACGGCGCGGATATCGATGGGCAATAGGCCAGCGCGCCAGCGTAGCAGCAGGTCGTGCAGGCAGTGCCCAAGCTTGGACACCATCAGTATGGTGGGCACGGCGCGCCGGCTTTGCACCAGCTTCCATTGCATGCCGAATTCTTCCGCGACGGCGTCGAATTGCTGCCGTAATTCCTCGGCCGTCGCGATTCCTTCATTGGCCTGAAAGGCGATGCGCATGAAGAAGCGCCCGTTCATCCTGTCGTTGAATTGGGCGGCTTCTTCGATATTGCAACCGCTCTCGCTCAAGAGTCGGCTTACGGCGTGGACGATTCCGCGGCGGTCCTCGCAGGTCAGCGTCAAAATGTGATCGGCTTCGGTCTCTGTCATCATGGCTGCCTGCATCAGGTCGTGGCCAGAGCCACCGGGACTTCGGCCGGCGTTACGGCTTTTACACGTTCGCCTTTGGGATCATAGAAA
>JAEWEH010000163.1 GCA_023389535.1 Pseudomonadota bacterium | reverse complement strand
TTTTCAGGCGCCCTGATTGGCGGACTGCTGATCGGCATCGTGCAAAGCGTCATGAGCACGCTTTGGCCCGAGGGCGCGCGCCTGATGATTTATGTCGCGATGGCGGCGGTACTGCTGCTGCGCCCCCACGGTTTGCTCGGGAGAGGATGATGCACAACATTAAGTCCCACCTTCAGCTCCTGCTGGCTGTTTTGGTGACACTGGCGCTGCCGGTACTGATCCAGTCGGGATCCCTGGCAGCCGAAGTGCTGATCTTCGCCCTGGCGGTGCTGGGCTGCAACCTGCTTCTGGGCTTTACCGGGCTGCTCTCATTCGGCCAAGGCATCTTCTTCGGCATGGGCAGCTACACCGTCGGCATATTGCTGGTGCGATTCGACCTGCCTCTGGCGCTATCGCTGCCCGCCGCGGTGATTGTGGGCGCGCTGTGCGCAGTCATCGTAGGCTGGTTCTCGATTCGCCAGCGCAGCGTCTATTTCGTGCTGCTGACGCTGGCCTTCGCGCAGATGTTCTATTTTCTGGCCTACAGCATGACCGACCTGACTGGCGGCGACAACGGCCTGCTGGATGTCCCCCGCCCGCCTCTCAGCGCCTTCGGGGTTGAAATCCTGTCCTTGCAATCGCCGTGGCAGTTCTATACCTTCGTGTCGCTCTGCTTCCTGGTGGTCTTCTGGCTGCTGCAACGCATTACCGCTTCCGTGTTCGGACGCACACTGCTTGCCATCCGTGACAATGAAGAACGTGCGGCCGCTGTCGGCTATAACGTGCGCGGCTTCAAGCTCGCGGTCTTCGCCATTTCAGGCGGCGTCACCGCGCTGGCCGGCGCACTGCTTGCCATGATGGCCGGTATCGCGCCCTTGTCCAGCATTGAATACCATACCAGCGAAATCATACTGCTCATGACCATCATTGGCGGCACGGCCAATCTGTTCGCCTCTGTTCTGGGCGCGGCGTTCTATGTCATTTGCGCGGACTGGCTGGCCGGCCTATGGCCGCGCTGGCTGATGCTGCTGGGCTTCCTGCTGATCGCCATCAGCCTTTACATGCAGCAAGGTCTCTGGGGCCTGCTCGAACGCATCTGGTACGCCATCCGTCCGTCGCGCCCGGCCGCCACTGCCGAACAACACCAGGAGCAACGGCCATGACGCAGTCCCCCGCCCAAGCTGCCGGGTCTCCGATTCTGAAGGCCACCGGCGTCGTCAAACGATACGGCAAGTTCGTCGCCCTGCAAGGCATCGATCTGCAGGTCATGCCCAACACCATCCACTCCGTCATCGGGCCGAATGGCGCCGGCAAGACCACCTTGTTTCATACCCTGACCGGCACCGTGCCGGCCAGCGCCGGCCGCATCGAGTTCAATGGCGTCGACGTCACCCACAAGGCGAACCATCTGCGCGTCCAATACGGTATGGCGCGCTCGTTCCAGGTAACCAGCCTGTTCTCCAATCTGGATGTACGCGAGAACCTGCGCCTGGCGGCACAAGGCGTACACCGGTCAGGAGCCTTTGATTGCTGGCACCCTCCCGCAGGGCACCGCATGCATCGTGAAGTGGTGGACGGCATCTTGGAAAGGCTGGGCTTGAAACGGGTTGCGGCGCTCACCGCCGGCACCTTGTCGCACGGCCAGCAACGCCGGCTGGAAATCGGCATGGCGCTTGCGGCGCGCCCCCGCGCCATTTTCCTCGATGAACCGACGTCGGGCATGGGCGTCGATGACATCGATGAAATGAAGCAACTGATACGCAGCCTGCGCGCGGACCACACCATCGTCCTGATCGAGCACAACATGGGCATTGTCATGGATATCTCGGATACCGTCACCGTCATGCAACTCGGACGGGTACTGGTCGAAGGCAAGCCCGATGCCATACGCAACGACGAACGCGTACGCTCGGCTTACCTGGGCAACATGATCACCGGAGGCGCGGCATGATACTGGATGTTCAAGGCATCCATAGCTACTATGGAAAAAGCCATATTCTCCAAGGAGTCAGCTTAAGCGTTCCCGACGCTTCCGTGGTCACCTTGCTCGGACGCAACGGCGCGGGGAAATCCACGACGCTCAAGACCATTGCCGGCAGCATCGCGCCCGCCCAAGGGCAAATACTGTTCAATGGCCAGGACATTGCCGGGATGCCGGCGCATCGCGTCAGCCAGCAGGGCGCGTGCCTGGTGCCCGAGCACCGGGGCATATTCAAGCTGCTCAGCGTCGAAGAAAACCTCAAGCTGGGACTGCGGCGCGAGTCGCCTTGGCAACTGGATGAAATCTACCGCCTCTTCCCTCGCCTGAAGGAACGGCGCCGCAACGGCGGCGGCCAGCTGTCCGGCGGCGAACAGCAAATGCTGGCGATCGGCCGCGCGCTGATGAACCACCCGCGGCTGCTCATGCTGGACGAACCGGTGGAAGGGCTGGCACCGGTCATCGTCGAAGAAATCGTGGCCCAGATCAAGCGGATCAAGCAGGCAGGCGTCGCCATCCTGCTGGTCGAACAAAATCTGGAAGTCTGCATGCAACTGGCGGACCGGCATTTCATCCTTGAGCAGGGGCGCATAGTCTATGAAGGCGACAATGAAGAGTTCCGCGCCGACACGGAAATCAAGGATCGCTACCTGGGTGTAGGCGTCTAGGGTGCTTCGATACTTCGATATTTTCTGGAAACTCTTATGAACGCTATTCCGTCCCCCGCCCCCACGGCAATCCCAGCCATCCACGGACAACGGCTGTGGGATTCGCTCATGGAATTGGCCCGGATCGGCGCGACCGACAAAGGCGGCGTGTGCCGCTTGGCGCTGACCGACCTGGACCGCCAGGCCCGCGATCTGGTCTGCGCCTGGGCTCAGGAACTCGGATGCAGCATACGGGTCGATGCCATTGGCAATATATTCATGCGCCGTGCAGGCCTGCGCGACGACTTACCGCCGGTGATGACTGGCAGCCATATCGATACCCAGCCGACTGGCGGCAAGTTCGACGGCAATTATGGCGTACTCGCCGGTATCGAAGTATTGCGTACGCTGCATGACCACGGCATACATACCGACGCTCCGCTGGAAGTCGTGATCTGGACCAACGAAGAAGGCTCGCGATTCGTACCGGTGATGATGGGGTCGGGCGTATTCAGCAAGGCCTTCACGCTGGAACACGCCCTGGCCCAAAAAGACCACGCGGGCATCAGCGTGGCACAGGCCTTGGCCGATATCGGCTACAACGGCGCCGAACCAGTCGGCGGCTTTCCCGTGCGCGCCTACTACGAAGCCCACATCGAGCAAGGGCCTATCCTGGAAGCGCGAAACACCATCATTGGCGTCGTTCAGGGCGCGCTGGGCCAGCGCTGGTACGACGTCACCATCACCGGCCAGGAGGCGCACGCGGGGCCGACGCCGATGGAATTGCGTCGCGACGCCATGCTCGTCGCCGCGCGGCTGGTGCAAGAGGTCAACCGTGTCGCGCTTGATCATGCACCGCATGGCCGCGGCACCGTGGGGTGGATCGACAATTTTCCCAACTCGCGCAATGTCATCCCTGGCCGTGTCCGCATATCGGTTGACCTGCGCGCCGCCGACGATGCCGCCCTCGACAGCATGGACGCAGCCTTGCGCCGCATCTGCCGGGACCTTGGCACGGAAGACGGCATACAAGTGGATATCGAACAAGTGGTCTACTTCCCGCCGCAAGCCTTTGATTCGGAACTGGTCGAGCAAGTGCGCAGCAGTGCGCAAAGCCTGGGGCTGTCATCGCTATCCATTGTGAGCGGCGCAGGGCATGATGCCGTCTATTTGGCACGGGTCGCGCCCAGCGCCATGATCTTCGTCCCGTGCAAGGACGGCATCAGCCATAATGAAATTGAAGACGCGCACCCGGTCCATCTCGAGGCGGGGTGCAACCTGCTTCTGCATGCCATGCTGCAAACCGCGGGCATGGCCAGCCGTACAGGAGCACCGCAGTGAAGGTCATGATCGCCCGGATGAGTCATGAGACCAATACGTTCTCCCCGGTTCCGACGCCACTATCCGCCTTCGGAAATGACGGCCCTTTATATGGCGAAGATGCTTACCGCCGCAACAAGGGCGTGCGCACGGCCATGGCCGCCTTCATAGATCTGGCCGAACAGCACGGCGCCACGGTGGTTACGCCCATAGACGCCGTCGCCAATCCCAGCGGGCGCGTGCATGCCGAAGCCTACCAAACGATTTGCAACGCGATCGTGGACGCCGCGCCGGGTTGCGATGCGATTCTGCTGGACCTGCACGGCGCGATGGCCACGGAAAGCACCGATGACGGCGAAGGGAATTTGCTCGAGCGCATACACGCGGTCGCACCCCATACGCCCATTGCGGTAGCGCTGGATCTTCACGGTAACGTCACACAAAAAATCGTCGACAACGCCGATGTGATCGTCAGCTTCAAGACCTATCCGCATGTCGATATGTATGAGGCCGGCGAACATGCCGGCCGCCTGCTGTTCGAAAAGCTGGCTGGACGCAGCAAGCCGGTTATGGCCTGGCGACTCTTGCCGCTGATCACGCATACTTTGCGCTCGACAACAGAGTCAGGCCCGATGCGGGCTGCAGTTGAAGCGGCGCGCCTGGCGGAGGCCGGCGCGACCCTGGCGATTTCCATATTGCCTGGTTTCGGACTGTCCGACATTCCCTACCCTTGCATAAGCGTGGTCGTTGTCGCAGAAGGCGACCAGGACCATGCGGAACGGGTCGCCACTGAGTTTGCCGAAAGGATCTGGCGCGAGCGGGACGGCTTCTGCTACCAGGCCGAACCCTTGCAGGACTCCCT
>JAEWEH010000094.1 GCA_023389535.1 Pseudomonadota bacterium | reverse complement strand
GGGCCGCACACGCGCAATTTTGAACAAGCCGTGGTGGACGCCATGGACGAAGGCGCCGCTGTGCGCGTGCCGGACCCCGATGCGGCCTTGCAGACCGCCTTACAACTATTGGACGATGCGCAAGGCCTGGGCCGCATGGGCGAGGCCGGCTGGCATTGGGTGCAGATGCACCGGGGCGCGGTGGAGCGCGTGGTGGCGGGCCTGGACGAGGTCCGCAAAAGCTACAGGTTGTGATACTTGCGGCCTAGCTCCAGTGTGGCTTGAAAGAAGCCCGCTTTGCTGCCGCAATCGTAGCGCATGCCTTCGTATTCCAGTCCGAACACTGGTCGCGCCTTGAGCAGGCTGGCAATGCCGTCGGTCAACTGGATTTCGCCGCCGACGCCCGCCTGCGTCTGGCGCAGGTGTTCGAAGATCTCGGGTTCGAGTACGTAACGGCCCACGACGGCCAGCGTGGTCGGCGCCTGGTCGGGCGCCGGTTTTTCGATCATGCCCGACATGCGCGTGGTGTGGCCGTTTACCCGTTCACCCGAGATGATGCCGTAGCGGTCGGTGTGTTCGCGCTGGACGTCCTGGATGGCGATGACGCTGCCATTGTGCTGATGGGCGGCTTCCACCAGTTGCTGGGTGACCGAGATGTCGGCGTCGATCAAGTCGTCGGCCAGCACAACGACAAAGGGCTCGTTGCCAACGATGGGCGCCGCGCACAATACCGCATGGCCCAGCCCCAGCGGCGCCGGTTGACGCGTATAAATGAAGTTCACATTGGCCGGAATTACGTTGCGCACGGTTTCGAGCAGTTCCAGCTTATTCTTGGCTTTCAGGTCGGCTTCGAGTTCCGGCACCGTATCGAAGTGATCCTCGATGGCGCGCTTGTTGCGCCCGGTGATGAAGATCAGATCGGTGATGCCCGCGGCAATGACTTCTTCGACGGCGTATTGGATCAGTGGCTTGTCCACGATGGGCAGCATTTCTTTCGGCATGGCCTTGGTGGCTGGCAGAAAGCGGGTGCCCAGGCCCGCGACAGGGAAAACAGCTTTACGGATAGGTTTCATATTGTTGGACTGGTCGTTATGAGCGAAATAATACCCCAGTGGCGCGGGGCCTTTGACGCGCCAGAGCAAGATCTGTGCCTACCTGGGAAGCGGGCGGCCACAAAGCGCGCGGCCAATATAAGCATATACGGAGCTTTATGACGTGTAATCGGGCTTTAACGCTAAAACAGTGCTGGCTAAACTACCTAAGTTAGAAACTACATAAAACTACACAAAATGTCTTCGGCATTTTCGTACTGTAGTTTGCCGCCCCGATGTTCATGACCAATACCGACCGGGTACGCGCGGAACTGGAGAACCGTCTGGTCTCCGGCGTGCTGCCACCCGGGTCCACGCTGGACGAATCGCAGCTTTGCAAGGAATTTGACGTGTCGCGCACACCCGTCCGGGAAGCTTTGCTGCAACTGGGCGCCGACGGCTTCGTGCATATCCTGCCGCGTGCAGGCATTTATGTCATCGAAATGAATGCCGCCGAATTGGTCGAAATGCTGGAGGCCCTGGCCTACGCGGAAGGCCTGTGCGCCAAGCTCGCCTGCAAGCGCATCAGCGTCGGGCAGTTGAAGAAGCTGGGCCAGATACAGGAGGACGGCCGGCAGATTGTGGCCCGGTCGGATGCCCACGCCTATGCGCAATACAACTTGCAGTTTCACGACGGTATCTATCTGGCCAGCGGCAATACCTACATGCGCGAACAGGTATTGCGCTTGCGCAAGCGTATCAACCCTTACTGGGGATGCTTGCCCGATGCCCTGGGCAACAGCCGGGACGCAAGCTGGCAAGAGCATCAGGAGCTGCTGGATGCTCTGCTGGCCGGCGATGCGCTGGCGGCCATGGACATCGCGGCATCGCATATCCGCAATGCGACTCGCGGCTTTGCCGAAATTGCGGAAATGCAGCCCGGCCATATGTATTTCAATCCCGACGCACACCGCCGCTTGCCGCGCATGACCAAGAACACGGCCAGCTTGCGCGCCCCCATGTCGTTTGCCCAGGTGGCAGTGCAGCCCATGGCCGGTTAAGGCTGACTCGCGTCGTGTGCGGAGCCGCCGTCGGCGGTCCGCCGGGGGAGCTCGGCTGCGCATTTTCCGCCCGTCGTCGTGAAGATTCCCCGATCTAGGCCTTCAGGCGGGGCCCGGCTAAGTTCTATGGGGCGGGCGCATGGTTTACACTGGGATCCAGTCCGTTCCCATCTCCTGTTTATGCGTTCCTTGTTTCTTATCGTGCTGTTGGCCAATCTCGCCCTCCTGGCGTTCGGCCAGGGGTTTTTCGGCACTCCGCCCAGCGAAGAGGGCCGCGAACATCGCATGCTGTCAGAAAGAAACCAGCAAGCCGTCGTCCTGGGTGAGCCTCGCGCTGCGACGCAGTCGGCAGCGCGCTGACGCGCCATGTGCCGGGCGGCCGCGCAGGGCCGTGGATCAGATCGCGTCTTGCATGGCCAGCCTGGCCAGGCCATCCAGCACGGGCGCTCCCACCCATGTTATGTCTTGTACGGGTAACCCCAGATCGGTTTGCGCACGCGCGAGGCCGCGCCGGATTTCATGCTCCACAACAGGCCAGGCGCCTCCGCTGCAGAATACGCGTGGTGCTTGGCCGAAGCGCTCCAGGCCTTCGCGCCATTGGCGCAATACGGCGCCCGCCTGCGAAGCAGCGATGCCGCTGCTGATGGCTTGATGAGTATGTGTGGGGTATGTGGTCACCGGCGCTTCCGCTTCCGGCAGGTTGGCGGTGCCACGGGCCAATGATGACCGCATCAGCGCCGGCCCGGGGAAGATCAGCCCGCCATGGAAGCGCCAGAGCGGCCGATCAGGCGCATGCTGCCCATCGGCTGCCGGCATGGGGTCGGCCATGGGCTCGGGCGCCAGCGTATCTATCGTCGTAGCGGTGCCGAAGCTGGCCAGCAGTATTGGGCCATGCTGCGCGCGGGGCGCCACACCCAGCATGGACATCCAGCGGTCGGCGCCCAGTTGACCCGGGATGTCGTAGCCATTGATCACCCCGGCGGCCAGGGGTTGCGGCGTCACCCATTGCACCGCGAAACGGTAGTGCTGCTCCAGCAGGTCGCTTAGTGCTTGCCCCGCGGCCGCGCCGGCCACGTTCACCCCCAGGGCGGCATGCGGCGCCAGGCCCAGCTGTTCCAGTTCGGCAGCCAGTTGGCCGGCATGCTCGTGGGCAAACGTCAGGGCGCTTGTTTCGCGGCGTCCGGTGCGCCGGTCCAGCCATCCCAGCTTGATCCGCGTGTTGCCGGCATCAATCAGCAGCAACATTATGGATGCTCCCGCGCCGGACGTACCGATACCTCGCCCACGGAAACCGGGACTTCCCCGCTGGGCGTACGCAAGAGCAGCTGCCCATGGTCGTTCACGCCACAGGCGATGCCGGCGTGCAGGATGCGGCCGTCGTCCAATACATTGATGTGCTGGCCGAGCAGGGCGTCGACTTGTGCGTAGCGCGTGGGTACGGAGGCGAAGCCATGGGCGGTGACGTCGTTCAGGCTGTCGTACCAGGCCTGCGCCACCCGTGCCACCAGCGTCGCGGCGCTGGCGGCTGCCGCCTGGGCATCGTGGCTGGCGACCTCGGCCCAGTCCGACACCTGGCGATTCAGCGACACGCTAAGCGCGCGCGCATCGTCCAGATTCAGGCCCATCCCGATGATGATCACATAGTGGTCGACCGAAGACCGGGCGATGCCGGCCCGGGTGGCTTCGACCAGTATGCCCGCCAGCTTGGCATTGCGCCATAGCAGGTCATTGGGCCATTTCATGGCCAGGTGGCCATAATTGGCGGGCTGCAGTACGCCGCGCAAGGCCTCGCAGGCCGCCAGCCCCGCCAATGGAGACAGTGCGGCCAATTTCCGCGGCGGCAAAAACACATCGAAAGCACACGAAAACATCAGATTGGCGCCGGGCCGGTTTTGCCAGCGCCGCCCGGCGCGCCCCCGGCCCCTGTCTTGCAAATGAGCGCCCAATAACCAGGGGCGGGCCACCGGCCCATTGTCGCCGCGCGCCATGTTCAGCAGGTCCGCATTCGTTGAATCCGTCTTGTGCACCCATTGCACTTGCCTGAAGCCGGGCAGAGCCGTCGTAAGTTCGTGCGCAAGCACGGCGGGGTCGGGTAATGCGGCAAGGGAAGGGGCACGGGTGGTCATGGTGAACGATGGGCAATGCGAAGGTCCGGTGGCGTAGAATATGCCAGCCTGTGTTTATAACCGAAACTATTGATTATGCTTGCTCGCACGGAAAAAGTGGTGTTTCAGGGCGCGTCCGGCGACATTGATTGCGCGCTGGAAACCCCTGCCGGAACACCGCGGGGCTGGGCGCTGGTGTTGCATCCGCATCCGCTGCATGGCGGCGCCCGGGACAATAAAATCGTTACGACCATTGCTCGTGCCTGCGTGCAGGCGGGCCTGATTGCGCTACGGCCCAATTTTCGCGGGGTCGGCGCATCAGCCGGGCAGTTTGATGCAGCCGTTGGCGAAACCGCCGATATGGCCGCGCTGGTGCAGCAGTTTACGGACGCGTATCCGGAAGCGGCGGCGGGCAAATGGGTATTGGGCGGGTTTTCTTTTGGTACGTCTGTGGCGGCACAGCTTTATTCGCAGCTGGCAGAACAGCAGCGGACCGTGCCCGACGCCTTGATGCTGGTGGGTTCGGCCGTTGATCGCTTCAAGTTCCGCGATGTGTCGGTGCCCGACGACACCCTATTGATACACGGCGAACAAGACGAAGTCGTGCCCTTGTCCGAAGCCATGGATTTTGCGCGTGGGCGCGGCTTGCCCATGGTGGTGATCCCAGAGGCCAGCCATTTCTTTCATGGCAAGCTGCCGACGGTCAAGCTGTTGATTCAACAAAGACTGGCTGCCATGGGCTTGTGACGTCGCTTCGTGCTGTCGAAACGTTTTATCAATTATGGTTTCAAACGTTTGCGCTTTTCCTGATGAAACAGAAGGTACGCGTCTGTAAGCTCGCGGGCCGTCTGCCTATAATGGCCTTTTGCCCGTTGCCAGCCGCCCATCTTTTATAGCGGGTTTATTTTCCAGTATGCCGATGACTTTCAAAAATACTCGCCTTTCTTTTGCCAACTTGCGCCACGTCGCCGCAGTTCTGCTTCTTTCCCCCGCGCTGGCCTTTGCCCAGACTCCCGCTACACCCGACACGACGACAGTCGTTCCCGCCGGGGCGGGCGTTGTGGCTACGGTCGGCGAACTGGCCACTGTGCCGCCCCCCACTCTGACCGCCAAGGCATGGCTGACACTGGACGCCAATAGCGGCCAGATCATTGCGTCGCAAAACCCGGATGAAAAAGTGGAGCCCGCTTCGCTGACCAAGCTGATGGCGGCCTATGTGGTGTTCGACGCGCTTGAAAACAAGCGGCTCAGTCTGGACCAGCAGGTGAATGTGTCCGAGAAGGCCTGGCGTACGGAAGGTTCGCGCATGTTCATCAAGCCCAATACGCAGGTCTCGGTGGACGAGCTGTTGCAGGGCGTGATCGTGCAGTCCGGCAATGACGCCAGCGTCGCCTTGGCCGAAGCCGTGGCGGGCAGCGAAGGGGCCTTTGCGGCACTGATGAACGACGAGGCGGCCAAGCAGGGCTTGCGCGACACGCATTTCGTCAACTCCACCGGCTTGCCGGATCCCACGCACTTGACCACGGTGCGTGACCTGGCCACCCTGGCCCGGAACCTGGTGACGCGTTTTCCACAGTATCTGCACTACTACAGTCAGAAAGAATTCACTTACAACAAGATCAAGCAGAACAACCGCAACCGCCTGCTCTGGACTGACGAATCGGTGGATGGCCTGAAAACCGGCCATACCCAATCGGCGGGCTATTGCCTGGTCGCTACCGCCTTGCGCGATGGTCGGCGCATCGTCTCGGTCATTGTGGGCGCCGCCAGCGATTCGGCGCGTACGGAAAACAGCCTGAAACTCTTGAACTGGAGCTTCCAGAAC
>JAEWEH010000061.1 GCA_023389535.1 Pseudomonadota bacterium | reverse complement strand
GCCTGGTGGCCTGCCTGATGCTGGGCGCCATCGTGGCGACCACCGACCCGGTTGCCGTGGTGGGCGTATTTCGCGAGGTGGGCGCGCCCAAGCGCCTGACGACCCTTGTTGAAGGCGAGTCGCTGTTCAACGACGCAGCGTCGATTGCCTTGTATTCGGTATTGCTGACCGTCATCTACGGCAGCTCTCCGTTGTCGGCGGGCAAGGTGCTTTACAGCTTTCTGTTCAGCTTCATCGGTGGCGGGATCGCGGGCTTCGCCATGGGCCGACTGGCCAGCAGTCTGTTCATCTGGTTGCGTGGGTGGCCGACGGCCGAAATTACGCTGACCGTGGCGCTTGCCTACCTGACCTTCTATATTTCCGAGCACTATCTGGGCGTCTCGGGCGTGGTCGCCACCGTGATTGCAGGCTTGGTGGTGGGGTCAACGGGCCGTACGCGCATGTCGCCGACGACTTTCGAGCAGTTGTCCGGGTCCTGGTCGCAATTCGGCTTCTGGGCCAATTCGCTGATTTTCGTTTTCGCCGCCATGCTGATTCCGCGCATGATGGCGGAAATCACCTGGACACAGGTACTGCTCATTTTGTTGATCTTTGCGGTCACGCTGGCGGCGCGCGGCTTGATGGTTTTCGGCGTGCTGCCCTTGCTGGGACTTACCCGTTTCGGCACCCAGGTCAGCGGCCCTTATCGCTTGGTCATGTGGTGGGGCGGCCTGCGCGGCGCCGTCTCGCTGGCCCTGGCGCTGGCGGTGACCGAACAGCACAATGTGCCTTACGAAGCCCGCCAGTTCATCGCGGTGGCGACGACGGGATTTGTGCTGATGACATTGTTTGTCAATGGCATCAGCCTGCGCCCGTTGATCCGGCGCCTGCAGCTTGACGAACTGTCGTTGTTCGAGCGCGTGCTGCGTAATCAGGCGGTGGTGGTCGCCCTGGAAGACCTGCGCGACAGGACGGACGAAATTGCCAGGACCGAGCATATCGGCGAGGACGCCCGCTCGCGCGTGCAGGTGGTATTTGATGCCACCCAGGCGAGCGTCGACGGTGGCGAACTGGCTCAGCTGACGCTGGATCAGAAGGCCTCCATGGGGATGGTGATGGTCGCGGCGCGCGAAGAAGAACTGTTCTTCGACACACTGAAGGCGAGAGTGGTGGACTGGCGGACGGCGGAATCGCTATTGGCCCGTGCAGAACGCTTGAGCGATGCGGTACGGGCGGGCGGCTTGCAAGGCTTCGAGGCGGCCATTGCTGCGGATCTGCGCTATGCGCCCGGCTTCAGGCTGGCCTTGCGGCTGCACTACCTGTTCGGTTTTCAAGGCTGGCTGGCACGGGAATTGGCCAAACGCTTCACCAACCTGATGTGCAAGCGCAGTGTGGCCCAGCGCCTGATTGTGTTCACCGAAAAAGAAATACAGCCGCTGCTGGGGCCCGAAGCGACCGGCATCATCATCCAGGCCCACCGGCACCGGCTGGTACTGCTGGACAATGCGCTGCAGGCTTTAAGCCTGCAATATCCCGTATTCGCACAATGGCTGCAGGAAGCGTATTTAGGGAAAATGGCACGCGCGCTGGAGCTCATGCGTTACCGCGACATGCTCACGCAGTCCCTGATTACAGGCGAGATGTATTCCGACCTCGTCAAGCAGGTCAATCATCGCTGGAGCCACATACAAAAACATCCGGCTTTGGATATCGCCATGAGCGCCAGCGAATTGATCCGTCGCGTGCCGCTCTTTGAAGGCTTGTCGCCCGAGACCCTGAAAGCGATCAGCAAGCTGCTGAAGCCGCGTCTGGCAGTGCCGGATCAACACATAAGAATGCAGATCGGGCGCAGCAAGGCGATGTATTTCGTCGCTTCGGGCGCGGTCACTGTGCATCTTCCCGATCACACAACGGTCGAGCTGGGAACGGGCGAAATCTTCGGCGAAATGGGCTTGATGGCCGGCACGGATTTCGAGGCGAAAGTGACGTCGCTGGGATATAGCCGCCTGCTGATGCTGCTGGAAGGCGATTTCGACACCTTGCTTCAGCGTGACGCGGCGCTGCGTGAAAAGATTGAACAGATCGTACGGCAGCGGTCTCGAGCGCTGGAAGTCTGGCAGCAATTCCAGTCCGGCGAACGGCAACACGAGCCTTTGCCGGATCTTACGCCTGGCGCCAGCATGGGTCCGCCCCGACCGCCGACGCCAGGAAACCCTGCGGCGGTCGAGCCCTGACCTTCAGGGCCGATTACAGCAGTTGTTTGATGTCGGAAGCGATGTCCTGGGCGGACGCATTGCCGCTGACCAGCACCCTGGCTTCACCGTCTTTGTCGATAATATAGAAAGACGACGCGTGGTCCATCGAGTATTGGTCCGGCGTTGCGCCGCGTGACTTGGCGTAATAAGCCTTGAAGGACTTTGCAGTCTTGCTGAGTTGTTCGGGCGTGCCCGTCAGGCCCACGAAAGAAGGGTCGAAGGCCTGGACATAGGCTGACAGGACTTCCGGCGTGTCACGTTCCGGATCCACGCTGATCATCAATACCTGCAGCTTGTCGGCGTCCTTGCCGAGTAATTCCTTGGTCTGCGCCAGTTCCGCCATGGCGGTCGGGCAGACATCCGGGCACTGCGTAAAGCCAAAAAACACCACCAGCACTTTGCCTTTGTAATCGGCCAGGGTGCGCAGTTGACCGTTGCCATCCTGCATGGCCATATCCTGGCCCAGCTTGGTGCCGCTGATGTCCGATCCAATGAAAGAGACTTCTTTCTTGCCGCAGGCGACAACCAGGGACATGGCCATGGCGGCCAACGGCAAGGCCAGAAGGCGACGGCGTTTATGGGATAAAACAGACATAGAATTTCCTGGAACGGCAGTCAGGCCAGCTTCAGCCAGTGATCAACCAACAGCGCCGCAAATAGCAAAGCCAGATAAAGAATGGAAAAGCGGAAAAGCTTGCGCGACAGTTCGTCGGAATATTCCTTGTACAGCCGCCATGCGTAGACCACGAACAGGCCGCTAAGCACCACTGCGCAGGCCAGATAGAACACGCCGCTCATGCGCACGATATAAGGCAGCAATGTGGCGGCGAACAAAGCGATGCTGTAGAGCAGAATATGCAGCCTGGTGAACTGCTTGCCATGCGTGACGGGCAGCATGGGCAGGCCCGCCTTGGCATAGTCGTTGTTGCGGTACAGGGCCAGCGCCCAGAAGTGAGGGGGCGTCCAGATGAAGATGATCAACACCAGTATCCAGGCTTCGGCAGGGACCGAATCGGCCACGGTGGCCCAGCCCAGCGCGGGCGGCATGGCGCCCGACAGCCCGCCGATGACGATATTCTGAGGTGTCAGCGGCTTGAGCACCATGGTGTAGATAATGGCATAGCCGACGAAGGTGGCGAAGGTCAGCCACATGGTCAGGGGGTTGACCAGGTTGTATAGCACCAGCATGCCCAGGCCGCCCAGGGCCCCGGAAAAGGCTATGACCTGAAAATTGCTGATGGTGCCACGGGCCGTCGCCCGCCGGGCGGTGCGCAGCATGCGCGCGTCGATTTCCTGTTCGATCAGGCAGTTGACGGCAAAAGCCGCAGCGGCCAGCAGCCAGATACCGATGGTTCCAGCCAGGACCTTGCCCAGGTCCGGCAGGCCCGGCGTGGCCAGGAACATGCCGATGACCGCGCAAAATACAGCCAGTTGCGTAACGCGCGGCTTGGTCAGGACCAGATATTGGCGCAACAGGGGTTGCGCGGGGACGGAAGCGGTAGTCATGCCGGTATTTTAGCCCTTTGGGCACGAGATAGGCGCACGAGTAAGGTGACCGTTGCCAGTACCAAGCCGGCAGCGCCGCCATTGTGCAGTACGGCGATCAATAGGGGCCACTGGAAAAATATGGTGGTCAGGCCGGTAAGAAACTGCGCCAGCAACAAGCCCAGCACCAGGGTCGCCGGTCCGCGCAATCCGTCGTCCGACCTTAGTTTCCACGCCAGAACGCCCAGGTAGGCGAATACCAGGAAGGCGAAATTGCGATGTACCCAATGGATGGCCGTCAGGGCGTGCTGCGAGATCATTTCACCCGAAGGCAGCATGCCCAGGGCGCGGAACAGGGAATAACCGCCATGGAAGTCCATATCGGGCACCCATTCCCCGTGGCACATCGGAAAATCCATGCAGGCCAATGCGGCGTAATTGGTGCTGACCCAACCGCCCAGGGCAATCTGGGCAAACAGCAAAAGCAATCCGCCCGCGGTCCAGGGCAGCCAGCGCACTGCGGCGGGGCTGACGGGCAGGTGCGTTTTTTCCCGGGCGGCCAGCCAAGTCATCAGGCCCAACAGCAGCATGCCGCCCAGCAAGTGGGTCGTGACGACCAGCGGCATCAGCTGGTGAGTGACCGTCCACGCGCCAAAAGCGCCCTGTACACAGACAGCGATCAGGGTCACGATCGCGAGCCGTGGCGTATTGCCCAATTCGCGGCGGTAGCGCCAGGCAAAATACACGATGCCTATGATCATCATGCCCAGAATAGACCCCACGTAGCGGTGGATCATTTCTATCCAGGCTTTGGAAAAGCTCACGGCGCCATAAGGCATGGCTTCCAGCGCCGCCTCAATATGGCCGCTGGCGCCGATGGGGGTGATCTTGCCATAGCAGCCGGGCCAGTCAGGACAGCCCAGGCCGGAATCAGTCAGACGCACGAAGGCGCCGAACATGATCAGGTCCAGCGTCAGGAACCACGTCAGGAATACCAGTTTGCGATAACGGGAGGTAATGCGTTCAACCATTGCTGTCTTAGCCGATGCGGGAATTGCGTATCAATTTGCTGATGTCGTCGCGCACTGATATGGGATCGGCATCGGCGGGAAACTGCATCATCAGGTTGCCCAGCGGGTCGATGATCCACATGGGCGCCTTGAGCGCCGCTTCCAGGTCTGCCGGGCTGGCCTGCGGGGCCAGGAAGGCAGCCAGCTTGGCCGGGTCGGCGCGCAACATGTGCGTGCCCTTATAGGCTTCCAGTATCTGGCTGTCTACCTTCACGTCATCGGTCAGGAACCATATGCGGGCGAGGCGTTCCACATTCTTTCCCTGGCTCGCGTGCGAGTTGCGCAATATGAACAGTTTCTTTACGCAGGACTCGGGGCAGGCGCCGGAATCCGCGCTGACCAGCAGCCATTTGCCGCGCAGGCTTTCCAGATCGAAGGGCTGCCCGTCCAGCGAGACCAGCGGCAGGGCCTGGGCGTCGGGCATCGGGCGCTGCGGCTCCACGAGAGTCCCGTAATTGGACGTCCCGCTGGGCCGCAGGCCCAGGGACGGCACGTAATAGGCCAATAAGGCGAATACCACCGGCGCCAGGCAAAGCAGCACAATCAATATCAGCGGCCACATCGAGCGCGGCTTCTGTTGGGTCTGGGAGGTATTGGAGGAATGACTGACCACTATGGTTCCTTACTGATTACGGTGTCCGCTGCGGCGGCGCAGGAGGCGCCACACAATGACCAACCAAGCAATGCCGGCAATGGCGGCAAAACCATACCATTGCAAGGCATAACCACGGTTCTTGTCCGAATCCAACGATGGCTCGGGCCAATCCTGCAGCAGCGCCATGCTGCTGTGGTCGGTATTCTCGCCGGCGCCAGGGGAGCTATTGCCAGCCGCTGTGGGTGTCTGGGCCAGCACGATAGGCATGAATTTTAAGCCAGTTGCCGCCGAGTACGCTTGCAGGTCCAGGTTTTGTACGCTGGGCATCGGCCGGCCGGGGTCGGGCAGATGCGCCGGCAACCGGGTTGCGCTGTTGTCCGACCATGACCACAGCTCGAATAAGCGTGGGACCCGCTCCAGCAATTCGCCGTGCACGGTCTGCAGGCCTTGCGGTGCGGGGATGGCGGGTGGCGCCTGCCCCGTCTGCATGGGGCGCGGCAGCCAGCCGCGCAGCACCAGCACCGCGGTCGCTTGTATAGCGGGCCGGGCGGGCGAGGCTGCACCTGCTTCTACGCTTTGTGGTTCCTGCTGGTCTTGCATGGCCGGTGCATCCAGTAACAGTGGCGTAGCCACCCAATAGCCAGGCCGGCCTTGATAATTCCTGTTTTCCAGCAGTACAGTGAGATCATGACGCCAGTGCCCCCGGGCGCTGGCCGCCTGCCAGGGCGCAAGTGCATTGCCTGGCATGCCGGCCTCAAGCTGGATGGGCGCGCGTTGGCGCCCGGCTTCCATGGTCTGCTTGATGGCATCCCGTTGCGCCGCCCGATCCAGCTGCCAACGCCCAAGGCTGGAAAACACGCCTACCAGCACGCCAAGCAAGACCAGGGCGATGATGGTGCGTAATATCGTGTGCGGGCGTGCCATGTCTGCAATAATTCAGGTTTTACCGGAGGCCAAAATGCGTTTCATCGTCATCCTAGCGTTCCTGGGTATCTTAGGGAGCCTAGCGTCTGCTTTGGTCTACCTCATGCGCGATAAAGGCGGCACCAATCGGACTGTAAATGCGCTGACAGTGCGCATAGGGTTGTCGATCGCGCTATTTCTGTTCGTGCTGTTTGCCCACCACATGGGCTGGATACAAAGTACCGGCATGCCCGTGCGCTAGCATCTTTACCTTGGGCGGCCCGATGATCCGCAAGTCCGGTAATCCGGCGGCCTTACGGTAAAAAAGCCGGCATGTGCCGGCCTTTTTATTTGCTATAACCGCTATGCGTGGGTTTCCTGATCAGAACCAGTATACGAACAGGTACAGGCCCAGCCACACCACGTCAACGAAGTGCCAGTACCAAGCGGCGCCTTCGAAACCGAAGTGGTGGTCGGCGGTAAAGTGGCCGCGGATCAGGCGGAACAGGATGACCGTCAGGAAGGTGGCGCCCAATATTACGTGGAAGCCGTGGAAGCCGGTCAGCATGTAGAACAGCGAACCGTAGGCGCCGGAATCAAAGCGCAGGTTCAGATCCTGGTAGGCATGGTGGTATTCGTAAGCCTGGCAAGCCACGAAGGTGAAGCCCAGGATGACGGTTGCCGCCAGCCAGAAGATGGCCTTGCCGCGATGATTGGCGCGCAAGGCATGGTGCGAGATGGTCAGCGTCAGGCCGGACGTCAGCAGCAGCGCGGTGTTGATGGTGGGCAGCCAGAAGGGGCCTACCGTCTTGAAGTCGGGAACCACGCCGGCGGGCCCGAAATTAGGCCAGGTGCCGGAGAAGTTAGGCCACAGCAGGGTCTGGTGGTCCAGGTTGCTGAGCATGGGGGTCGAGACTTCACGCGCGAACCACAGCGATCCGAAAAAAGCGCCGAAGAACATGACTTCAGAGAAAATGAACCAGGCCATGCTCCAGCGGTAGGAGTGGTCAACGCGTTGGCTGTTCATGCCCGCTTCGGATTCGCGGATGGCATCGCCGAACCATCCGTACAGCACCACAAACAAGCTTAGGATGCCCACGATGAACAGCCAGAAGCCCACGGCGTAGCTGTTGATCCAAAAGGCGGCGCCCAGCAGGGTCAGGAGCAAGGCAAAGCTTGCCCGGACCGGGTGGACTGAGTCGGCGGGCACGTAATAGTAGGGTGCCTCTTTGCCCTGAGCCAAGTGACTTGCACTCATGGTGTTCTCCTGCGAATTATTGAATTTAAAAATTATTAGGTCAGATAGCCGATGAACCAGCGGGCAACCAGCACCAGCCCTACCACAAAGACGATGGCCGCAATAATGCCGGCAATGATCAGGTGCACCGGGTTCAGGTTGGCGATGTCTTCCGTGTAGCCCTTGCCCTTGCGCACCCCGAAGAACCCCCACGCTACCGCTTTCATGGTCTGGAAGAAATTCAGCTTCCGGCGCGAGAGTTCTTTGATGTCCTGAGTCATGTTACTGCTTCAACCCCCCAGTGACCCGCCGCGCCAGAAGGCCCACAACATCACCAGTATCACCAGTATGACGAGTGCCAGGGCGGTATTGCGGTTCTTGCGGCGTTGTTCGGGGGTCATGGTATATAGCCTTGCTTACTTGACGACTGGCGGCGTTACAAAGGTATGGAAAGGCGCGGGCGACGGCACCGTCCATTCCAGTCCCGTGGCGCCTTCCCACGATTTGGCGGCGGCTGGTTCACCATGGCCGCGCCACGCCTTGATGGCCAGCCACAGGAAGATCAGCTGCGAGAAACCGAACCAGAACGCGCCGATCGTGGCGATTTCGTTGAAGCTGGTGAACTGGGCGGCATAGTCCGCGTAGCGGCGGGGCATGCCTGCCAGGCCCAGGAAGTGCATCGGGAAGAAGGTGATGTTGAACGAGATCATGCTGGACCAGAAGTGCCATTTGCCCAGCTTTTCGTCGTACATGCGGCCCGTCCATTTGGGCAGCCAGTAGTAGGCGCCAGCGTACATGCCGAACAGCGAACCGGCCACCATCACATAGTGAAAGTGAGCGATGACGTAGTAGGTATCGTGTACGGCGATGTCGATGGGGGCCACGGCCAGGATCAGGCCGGTGAAGCCGCCGATGGTGAACACAAAGATAAAGCCGATGGCGAACAGCATGGGGGTTTCAAAAGTCAGGGACCCGCGCCACATCGTGGCGACCCAGTTGAACACCTTCACCCCGGTCGGGATGGAAATCAGCATGGTGGCGTACATGAAGTACAGCTGGCCGGTAACCGGCATGCCCGTGGCGAACATGTGGTGCGCCCAGACCAGGAAGGACAGGATGGCGATGGCGGCGGTCGCGTAGACCATGGAGGCATAGCCGAACAGGGGCTTGCGCGAGAATGCCGGGACGACTGCCGAAACGATACCGAAGGCCGGCAGGATCATCACGTAGACTTCGGGGTGGCCGAAGAACCAGAAAACGTGCTGATAGAGGACCGGGTCGCCGCCTGCAGCGGCGTTGAAGAAGGCCGTGCCGAAGTGGCGGTCGGTCAGCAGCATGGTGACGGCAGCAGCCAGCACCGGCATGATGGCCAGCAACAGGTAGGCCGTGATCAGCCAGGTCCAGCAGAACAGCGGCATCTTCATCAGCGTCATGCCGGGTGCACGCATGTTCAGGATGGTGACGATGATGTTGATCGCACCCATGATGGACGAAGCGCCCAGGATGTGCACGGCAAAGATGTTGAAATCCATGCCGGGACCCATCTGCAGCGACAGCGGCGCATACATGGTCCAGCCAGCGGCGTTGGCGCCACCAGGCACGAAAAACGACACGGTGAACAGGATGGCGCCAATGGGCAGCAGCCAGAAGCTGAAGTTGTTCATCCGGGCGAAGGCCATGTCGGATGCGCCGATCTGCAGCGGAATCATCCAGTTCGCGAAGCCGACGAACGCTGGCATGATGGCACCGAAGATCATGATC
>JAEWEH010000039.1 GCA_023389535.1 Pseudomonadota bacterium | reverse complement strand
GTGACAAAGCCGTGCAGGGCGTAGGCAGTCCAGCCATGCCAGTGCGAAGCCAATTCCTGCATGGCAGGGTGCTGCGGCAACACCGCGATCACGCCATCGAAGAAGCCGTCGAACAGCAAGGGGTCGATGAACCATGCGCCGGCAATGACCGAAGGGATGGCCAGCAGCACCAGCGGTACCGTGACCACCCATGGGGATTCCTTCGGCAAGCCGCCGTGATGCCCATGATCGCCCTCCTGGCTGTGGCTGTGGGCAGCATGGCCTTGCGCATCGAAATTTTCTTTGCCGTGAAAGACCAGGAAGTACACGCGGAAGGAATACAGCGATGTCACGAACACACCGATCAGCGTGGCGTAGTAGGCGAAGTTCGCACCCCATACATCAGCGGCGCCGGCCGCCTCGATGATGTGCTCCTTGGAATAGAAGCCCGCGAAGAACGGCGTGCCCACCAGCGCCAGGGTGCCCAGCAGGAAAGTGATCCACGTAATGGGCATATATTTGCGCAGGCCACCCATATTGCGGATGTCCTGGTCATGGTGCATGCCGATGATCACCGAACCAGCGCCCAGGAACAGCAGCGCCTTGAAGAAAGCATGGGTCATCAGATGGAAGATCGCCGCCGAATACGCCGAGGCGCCGAGCGCGACCGTCATGTAGCCCAATTGGGACAGCGTGGAATACGCGATCACGCGCTTGATGTCGTTCTGGACGATGCCCAGTATGCCCAGGAACAGCGCACCGATGGCGCCAATGACGATCATCAGCGACAGCGCCGTATCCGAGTGTTCGAATACAGGCGAGAAGCGCGCGACCATGAAGATCCCCGCCGTCACCATGGTGGCCGCGTGTATCAGGGCGGAAATCGGTGTGGGGCCTTCCATCGAATCGGGCAGCCATGTGTGCAATGGCACCTGCGCCGATTTGCCCATGGCGCCCACGAACAGCGCAATGCAGGCGACCGTCAGCAACTGCCAGTCAGTACCAGGGAAACCCACGGTGGACAGCTCGTCCGCCTTGGCGAAGATATCGCCATAGTGCATGCTGCCGGTATAGGCGAACAACAAGCCTATGCCGAGGATAAAGCCGAAGTCGCCGATGCGGTTGACCAGGAAAGCTTTCAAATTGGCGAAGATTGCCGTAGGTTTGGTGTACCAGAAACCGATCAGCAGGTAGGAAACCAGGCCCACCGCTTCCCAGCCGAAGAACAGCTGCACCATGTTGTTGGACATGACCAGCATCAACATGGAAAAGGTGAAAAGCGAAATGTACGCGAAGAAGCGCTGGTAGCCGGGGTCGTCGGCCATGTAGCCTATGGTGTAGATATGCACCATCAATGACACCGAGGTGACCACGACCATCATCAGTGCGGAAAGCGGGTCGATCAGGAAACCCAGTTCCAGTTTGGTCTGGCCGATGATGCTCCAGGTGTACCAGACGCCATCATAAGTATGGCCATCCAGCACCTGGAAGAGCACCAGCACCGACGCGAGGAACGAAACCAGTACGCAGGCGATGGTGATCAGATGAGAACCGCGCCGGCTTACCATGCGGCCCAGAAAACCAGTGCCGAACAAGCCCGCCAATATGGCGCCTGCCAGCGGCGCCAAAGCAATCAACAGATAAAGACTTGGTGAATTCATAGTATGTGCAGTCCCATCAACCCTTGAGCTGGTCAAGTTCTTCAACGTTGATCGTGTTCAGGTTGCGGAACAGCAACACCAAGATCGCCAGGCCGATCGCCGCTTCCGCAGCCGCTACGGTCAGAATGAAGAAAACAAAGACTTGTCCCGCGGTGTCGCCGAACCAAGTGGAAAACGCCACGAAATTCATGTTGGCGGCCAATAGCATCAACTCGATGGACATCAGCAAGATGATGAGATTGCGGCGATTCAGGAAAAAGCCAAAGATGCCGACGGCGAAAAGTATCGCGCCAAGTATCAGGTAATGAGCGAGCGTGAGTGTCATTTGTTTTCCCCGCGGGCCGTGTCTGCGGTAACGGACGCTTCGGTTTGAGACGGAATGCTGACCAGGCGCAGGCGATCTTGCGCGCGCACCTTGACTTGATCGGACGGACGCGTGCGCTTCACGTCGCTGCGGCGGCGCAGGGTCAGTGCAATCGCGGCGATCATGCCGACGAGCAGGATCACACCGCCGACCTGTATGGCGAATACGTAATCCGTATACATGGCCGTGCCCAATGCCAGGGTGTTGTCGTAGTCATCGGCGACTTGCGCGGCGGGCCCGGCATCCATCCAGGTCTTGGCCAGTACGAACGCCATTTCGAACACCATGACCAGGCCGATGACCAGGCCCAGCGGCAGATAGGCCTTCAGGCCCGCACGCAAGGCTTCCATGCGCACGTCCAGCATCATGACGACGAAAAGGAACAGCACCATCACGGCGCCCACATAGACCACCACCAGCAGCAAGGCCAGGAATTCCGCGCCTTGCAGCATCCAGATCATGGAGGCGTTGAAAAACACCAATATCAGGTGCAGCACGCCGGTGACGGGGCTGGTGGCGGTGATGACACGCAGAGCCGCCACGACCAGCACCAATGCCAACAGGTAAAACAGGACTGTAGAAAAAATCATGATTGTCTGGTCCGGCATCAACGGTAAGGGGCGTCTTCGGCACGACGACGCGCGATCTCTGGCTCGTAGCGATCGCCGATGGCCAGCAGCATGTCCTTCGTGTAGTAAAGATCGCCGCGCTTCTCGCCGTGGTATTCGGAGATGTGGGTCTCCACAATGGAGTCCACGGGGCAGCTTTCTTCACAGAACCCGCAGAATATGCATTTGGCCAGGTCGATGTCGTAGCGCGTCGTGCGGCGGGTGCCGTCGTCGCGCTCTTCGGACTCGATGGAAATGGCCAGCGCGGGACAGACGGCCTCGCACAGCTTGCAGGCGATGCAGCGTTCTTCCCCGTTGGGGTAGCGGCGCAGCGCATGCAGGCCACGGAACCGCGGCGAAGCCGGGGTCTTTTCCTGCGGATAGCGCAAAGTGACCTTGCGCTTGAAGAAATATTTGCCGGTCAGGCGCATGCCTTTCAGCATTTCGGACAGCATCAAACTGCCGAAGAAATCTTTGATAGCTTCCATAATCTAGCCCCTGTGTCCTATTGCCAAATATTCCAGGGCGTTTGCATCCAGATCGCCACCACCAGCAGCCAGATGCCGGTGAGCGGAATGAAGACCTTCCAGCCCAGGCGCATGATCTGGTCGTAGCGATAACGCGGGAATGTCGCACGGAACCACACAAACATCGAAACCACAACAAACGTCTTGACCCCCAGCCACAGCCAGCCCGGTATCCAGGTCAGCGGCGCGATTTCCAGCGGCGGCGTCCAGCCGCCCAGGAACATGATGGAGGCCAGGGCGGACAACAGTATCATGTTGGCGTATTCGCCCAGGAAGAAGAGCGCAAAACCCATGCCGGAATATTCGACCATGTGGCCCGCGACGATTTCCGATTCGCCTTCCACCACGTCGAACGGGTGACGATTGGTTTCGGCCACTGCCGACACGACGTAGATGACGAACAACGGCAACAGCGGCAGCCAGTTCCAGGACATGAAGTTGATCCCGCGGTCGGCGAACCAGCCCTGCGTCTGCCCAACCACGATGCCGCTAAGGTTCAACGTGCCCGAGACCAGCAGCACCGTCACCAGGACGAACCCGATGGCCAACTCATAGGAAACCATTTGCGCCGCGGCGCGCAATGCACCCAGGAACGCGTACTTGGAGTTGGAAGCCCAGCCCGCGACAATGACGCCATACACACCCAGGGATGTAATGGCCAGGACGTACAGCAGACCCGCATTCACGTCGGACAGCACGATTTCCGGGCCGAAGGGAATCACCGCCCAGGCGGCAAGAGCCGGCATGAGCGTGACCACGGGGGCCAGGATATACAACACCTTGTTGGCCTTGGAAGGAACAATGACTTCCTTGGTCAGCAATTTGAACACGTCCGCAAAAGGCTGCAGCAGGCCGCGGTAGCCCACCTTGGTGGGGCCCAGGCGCACGTGCATGGCGCCAATCATCTTGCGTTCCCAGTAGGTCAGGTATGCCACACACAAGATGATGGGTACGGCGATGACGACAATTTTTATCAGCGTCCAGACCACCATCCAGGCGGTTGGCCCGATCAGGCCCGTGCCGTAATTTTCAAGAACCGTAAGCCACTGCATTTATGCTCGCTCCACCGTAAGTTGGCCGACGCCGCTGCCCAAGGCCAGCGTTTCGGGAAACGCCGCGGCGATGCGCACACAGCCCGGCGCGACGGCGTCGTCTTCCTGCGCCATCAGCAACACCTGGCCCTGCGCGCTGCTGATATGCAGAGGATCCCCATTCTGCACACCCAGGCCGGCGAGTGTATCGGCCGACATCCGGGCTTTGGGCGGCTGTGATGCTGTGGTCGCCTGCAGGGGTTCGGAGCGCCGCACCAGCGCGTCGCTACGGTAGATGGGCACATCGGCCACGCGCTGGAGTCCATCGCGATGCGCGGCCAGCCCCGGCTGCGCCGACACATCGTTGGACAGGCGGCCATCCAGCCCACCCACCATGACGGTGTCGCGCACCGATTCCGATGTCTCGTAATCGAAGCCTTCCAGTTCGAACAGATTGCCCAGGACGCGCAAGACCTTCCAGGCCGGGCGGGTGTCACCGCAGGGGGCTGCCACGCCCTTGAAGCTTTGCACCCGGCCCTCGGCATTGACGAAGGTGCCGGAGGTTTCGGTAAAGGGCGCTATCGGCAGCATGACGTCTGCCCAATCCTCTGCCGCAGAACGATAGGATGTCAGCGCAACGGCGAAGCCAGCGGCCTTCAGCGTTTCCAGTGCTTGTGCACCGTTGTCGCTATCCATGGAAGGCTCGGCGTGCAGCACCAGGTAGGCCTTCAACGGCTGCTGCAGCATTTGCTCGGCCGTCAGCCCGCCGCGGCCAGGGATCGCACCCGCCAGATAACCGCCGACAGTATTGGCGCCGGGGGTCAGGAAGCCGAACTTGGCGCCGAGCATCTGTGCCAGCGCAGCGGCATTGGCCGCGATCAGTCCAGCCTGGTCGGAGGACACCGCCGTATTGCCCAGCACAATGCCGACACGTTCGCCCGACATCAGGCTGGCAGCGATTTGTCCGGCCAGATCGCCGGGCTCGACGCCGGCGCAGCCCTGCGGCAAGGTCGCGCCCTTTTCCTTGCCTGCCGCGGCCAATACTTCGGCCAGCGCATTGGGCAAGGCCGATGGCGCGACGGCCATACGTGCAGCGACCGGGAACAGCGGGTCGTCGGCTGCCGCATCGATGAACGAGATCTGCGCGCCCTGCTTGGCTGCCTGGCGCAAGCGCTGAGCCAGCAAGGGATGGTCCTTGCGCAGGAAGGAGCCGACCACCAGGACGCGGTCCAGTTTGCCGAATTCTGCGATCGACATACCCAGCCAGGGCACGCCCTTGATCGCC
>JAEWEH010000019.1 GCA_023389535.1 Pseudomonadota bacterium | reverse complement strand
TACGCGGCCTGATCCGCCACTTGCGCAACGGGATACCGGTCTATTACCTGCCGGACATGGACTTCGGCCGAACGGGCGCGGCCTTCCTGCCTTTCTTCGGCGTGCCGGCCGCAACCTTGCTGACTACGGCGCAAATCGCCAAGACCTGGGACGCAGCGGTCGTGCCCATCGTCAGCCGGCTGGACGCGGAAACCGGCCGCTACCATGTGGACGTCCTGCCGCCGCTTGAAGACTTCCCGGGCCAGCAAACGCCTGAAGAAGCCACCGCGCGGCTGAATGCGCTGATCGAGCAATGGGTGCGCGTCGATCCGCCGCAGTATTACTGGGTGCACCGCCGCTTCAAGACGCGACCGGAAGGCGAGGCGCGCATTTATTGATGGGTGCGCCATGCGCCAACGTCGCCGTACACGGCGCGACACCCGCATCATGGCGAAATCAGTGCGACAGCTTCTCTCGGTTCTCGTCGCCCAACAAGGTCCAGATACGCTCGATGGCCTCGGGATACGAAGAGCGCACATTGCGATACAGGCCTATGGTCAGTGTGACGCTATCCAGGCGTTTGCCCAACCGTAGCAGTGCGCCGGACTCCAGTTCGCGCTGGACCAGGCTTTCGGGCAGCCATGCCATGCCCAGGCCGGCGATGACCATTTCCTTGATGCCTGCAAGGAACACGGATTCATGGACGATCTCCACCGGATAGCTGCGCAAAAGCTTGCTGATGCCATCTTTGTACATGACCCGGCCAAGAAAGCTGTCGCGCGGGAATGCCAGAAGCTTCAGGGTTTCCGAGGCGCGCGGGGCATGCAGTGCCTTGCCGCCGCGGGCGGGAACACTGACGGGCACCAGCGTTTCCGTCCCTAAAGGCAGACGATCAGCGGGCGGCGTCAGCTTGCGCAGCAAATCGCCTTCTTCCTCCATGCAAAGCAGCAAGTCAGTATTGCCCTTCAGGAACAAGGCCACGCACTCATCGCGATTTTCGGAGCGCACATTGAACTCGATCTGCGGCGAACCGTTACGGGACAGCAATTGAAGCAGGGCTGGCAGCCGGGTCATGGTCAGCGAATGCTGTGTCGCCAACACGACATGCGCCATGCCGCTGCCTTCAGACTGTATCCGGTTGCGCAACTGATGCAGGTCATGCAGCAGCGCCCGGAATACAGGAACATGGCGTTGCGCGACCGGCGACAGGCGCATGGGCTGCGCGCGTCGATCGATCAGCTCGACATTCAGCCACGCCTCGAGCGATTGGATGCGGCGCGAGAATGCGGGCTGCGTACTGTTGCGCAGCGTCGCGGCGCGCGAAAATGTACCCGTGTCCACCAGTGCCAGAAAGTCTTCGATCCACGCCAGCTTCATCGGACAACCTCGCGGTTCGTTATGCAAAAATTGCATAGGAACTTAAAAATATAGTATTTGGCAAGCCTTTTGGCTATCAGTAGGATGAACGGCTCATCTTCGATACCGGAGCCGCCGCGATGCACCTTGCCGCCTTTCCCCGTATTCGCCTGGGGCACTTTCCTACCCCGCTCGAATTCATGCCCAATCTGACCAAGCATCTTGGGGGCCCCAATCTATACATAAAACGCGACGACTGCACGGGCCTGGCCACCGGAGGCAACAAGACCCGTAAACTGGAATTCCTGGTCGCCCAAGCGCTGGAACAAGGGGCGGATACCCTGATCACGCAAGGCGCCGTCCAGTCCAACCATGCGCGCCAGACCGTGGCCGCCGCGGCCCGGGTCGGCATGAAGTGCAAGATACTGCTCGAGCAGCGGGTGCCTGACGCAAGCGAAGAATATGAACAGTCCGGCAACGTCATGCTGGACCGCCTGTTGGGCGGCGACATTGTCGCTCGCCTGCCCGCCGGCACCGACATGCAGCAGGCCATGGAACAACTTGCCGCCGAACTGCGCAGCTCCGGCTGCAAGCCGTATGTCATTCCCGGTGGTGGATCGAATCCCGTGGGGGCGCTGGGCTATGTGGGGTGCGCCCAGGAAATGTTGAACCAGTCGTTCGAAAGTGGCTTGCGCATCGACCATGTCGTGCACGCCACAGGCAGCACCGGTACCCAGGCTGGGCTGGTGGTGGGCCTGCGTGGCGGCCATAGCGGCATTCCCGTTTATGGCATCAGCGTACGCGCCCCCAAGGAAAAACAAGAAGAAAATGTCTGGAGACTGGTACAGGCCACGGCGGACTATCTTCGCATGCCCGCCACATCCGTCGATCGCGCCGATGTCGTGGCCAATTCGGACTTCGTGGGCGACGGCTACGGCCTGCCGACCGACTCCATGGTCGAGGCGATACGCCTGACGGCCCAGCTCGAGGGCATCTTGCTCGACCCCGTTTATTCCGGCAAGGGGATGGCCGGACTGATCGAACTTGTTCGCTCAGGTTATTTCAAAAAAGAAGAGAACGTGGTATTTGTGCATACTGGCGGTGCGGTCGGCCTTTATGGATACCGCCAGCTTTTTTAGAAAATCCACAACGGAGACAACATGATGAGAAAAAGCACAGTTGTAATGTTGACGGCATTGGCGGTGGCCGCAACGGCGCCGGCCTACGGGGCCGGCCGGCTCGACCAGATCAAATCTCGCGGCGAAATCGCGCTGGGCCACCGCGATACGTCCATACCATTTTCGTATATTGACGATAAGCAGCAGCCCATCGGTTATTCCATGGACATCTGCCATAAGGTGGTCGACGCGGTGAAGGCCAAGCTGGGCATGGACAAAATCAACATCAAGCTGGTGCCGGTCACCTCGTCGACCCGCATACCCTTGCTGGCCAATGGCACCGTGGATCTGAATTGCGGATCATCCACCAACACCAAAGAACGCCAGGCCCAGGTCACCTTCGCGCCGACCACCTTCATCA